>JAKLIH010000040.1 GCA_022709715.1 Patescibacteria group bacterium
AATGGACTGAAAATCCATGTGTCCCTGGTTCGATCCCTGGAGGTACCACTTTAAAAATCCGTAACAAGCTTGATAAACAAGAAGTTACGGATTTTTTATTTTGTATTTGTACGATTATTGTACGGTCAAAATAGGTGTTTTTACAACTATATTTTAAAACCTATCTACTTGAGCATAAAGACCTTTAGAGTTTATTTTAGCTTGCAAATTCCATTCTTGATACAATGGTAACATTTCACAAAATACTTCATTATAAGGCTTTGCATAGCCTTCTTTTATCATTATTTCATTGATTGTTGTACCGTTTTCTAGTTCGATATAACCTAAATGACGACCGTATCTATCATTTAGATTGTTTAATTCTTGCTTTAAAGTAAAAGTTTCGCCAATTGAAATTAATGATCTAAAAAAATCATACGATAAATAGCCTAATTTTATTAAAAGTGCAGCTGGCATTTGAAGCTCTCTTTCATCTTTGATGATTTTAGGACAGTTTTTTATTTCTGGGGCATCTATACCATATAATCGTATTTCATATTCACTTTTTGAGTAAAGTTCCTTTCCAATTATTCCATCTCCATCCACATATTTGACCACTTTCAGAAGATTTTTTTTAGTGTTTGTTAGATTAGCGTTCATTTGCTTTGTATTTATCGCTTTAATGTATTGTATATCAATGTTTTGCGATATAAATTTAAAAAATAATTTTAACATTTAAAAATAATTAATAATCATGGCAAAGCAGAGAGGTCACATTAAGTACACAGGAACTTTAGGAGAAGTTCGCCATTTCAAGATTAAAGGCAATAAAGGATTTTATGCCGGGTTAGTTGGCGGACCAACTGCCGAACAAGTAAAAACTGCACCTGGATTCATTCGTACACGTGAAAACATGTCGGAGTTTGCAGCTTGTGCAATGGCTGGAAAGTCAGTAAGAGTTGGTTTATCTTCATTAATGCGTCAAATGTCTGACAGTAGACTTGCTGGAAGATTGACAGCCATTATGAAAAAAATCAATATTGAGGATGGTTCTGAAGCTAGAGGACAAAGAGCCGTTTTAGTTTCGCAACAACCACAATATTTGAGAGGATTAGATTTTAATCGCAACCTTTCATTCAATGGTATTTTTGCAGCTCCTTACATATTAACTGCAAATGTTGATAGAAACGAGACAGAGCTAAGTATTCCGGCTTTTAATCCATTAAATAGTATTAATATACCATCTGGTGCAACACATTTCAGATTAATAAATGCTATTTCGTTGGTATCGGATTTCGTTTATAATTCAACTACTGGGGCTTATGAGCCATCAGATCCAGGATTAAATGAAGCTTCACAAATTGAGTATTCAACTTACATTCCTGTAAATGCAACTACTGCACCTATAACCTTGACTGCTACTTTACCCGGAGCTCCTTCTATACCAACAACTGTTGCAGTATTGGGTTCAATTGGTATCGAGTTTTCTCAGCAAGTTGGAACTGAATACTTTATTTTCAAACAAGGGAACTCAATGAAAATTCAAGAGTTGTTCTAAAAATACTATCAGTTTGCAACGTTGCAAAGTTTGCAGTTTGCAAAATAAAACCCTCGCAAATGTGTGAGGGTTTATTTTTTGCTTCGATTTGATAATAATGTGGACTTATATTGCAGTTATATTGGACTAAAATAGGAGTTAAATATCTTATTAATTAACTTCTCTAAAGTCTCCAAATGGATAACTAAAAATTGTTGGTCTGGCAAAAATCTTCTTAACTAAACCACTTTCAGTAATAATTTTTTTGTTTTTGTTTAAAAAATAGCAGCCATCTTCTGCTAGTTGACCGTTAATTAACACATAGTCCTTTTTTGAAACACTGTAAAAATGATGTTGTAATATGCAAATAGTTGTACCATCTTCAGTTATATATTTCTTGTCATAAGTAGTTTCAATGATTTGACTATCCTTAACAACTATAGTAGTTTCAGTATTTCTTATTTTATAAAAACCATTCTTTACATCATCTTCATCAATAGTTACGCGAATATTTTTATTGCCTAAACCTTCTAAATAAATATCTGAATGAACTTCAATATTTAGTCCATTTTCAAGTTCGTATGTTCTAGTTATTAATTTTTGTGGCCTTAGTTCTTCAAAAAGCAAATTATTTAAGTAACCAATTATATCTAAATTAGGAACAATGTTTTCATTTGCTAAGGCAAAAAAATCATTTTTAGTACCGTCTAGTTTTAATATAATTACCCCTTTATCTATAAAGATTTCATTGCAGAAAATTTTGTCTGTTCCTCTGTCTATTAATAATGATTTTGCCTCTGGAAAATACTCCCATTTACCAATTTCAGCTTTACCATTTTTAGACAAAATCAAATCATGATTTTTCTTGAAGATAAGCTTTTGAACTTCATTATTGTCGTCAATTATAGCCCAAGGTTTGTCAATCAAAATGGATGTTTTGGATAAAGTTTGATTATATCTACTTAAATCCGATGAAATCTTAGTTAAATATTCCTTTACCATAAAATCAATAATTTTAACAAATATAAAAAAAGAAAATGAGCATATTTCTATGCTCATGGTCTTTTACAATATCGATATAAAATAACCCGTCTTAAATCATTTATGAGATTGATGTTTTTATGGAATTGGTCTTCTTTTTGCTCCAAAAGTTTGAGTGTGGCAACATCTTTTTTGTGCTGCTCAAAATCTTGCATCATTTCATTTGATTTTAACATCAGGTTTTTAGAAAAATCATGGATTCTGATATATGGTATAACGGAACCAATTAGAAATTGATGCCAAAATTTTATTCTCCATAGCGAAGAAATAATTTGTTTCATGTTTTCGCAATCTTCGGAACAATAAAAAGTGATTACAAAGCAGTTTGGGCATGGTGCATCAAGCGGTTTTCCTGTGTTCATTCCTTTGTTGAGAATGAAAAAATGAGGGACTGAGTAAACAGTTTCGTTTCGGTGGTGTTTCATCTTAAAATTAATCATAT
>JAKLIH010000041.1 GCA_022709715.1 Patescibacteria group bacterium
ATTCCAGCAATAAAGATTTCAACTTTGCTTTACTTGCCAAACAAAATTACGATCCGCCCTACCGCTACGTTTTATCAGAAAAAAACGCTCCAGTTAAACTTCTCCAAGATAGAATAACTGAGCAGCTCTTTGTCGTCTGTGAACCCTTTCAAATTGACTGCAATCCTATTAACAACCCTGAATGGAATGTCGCCGCCTTTGGCTGGGCTAAAATAGACGAGCAGTGGGAGATTAATGGCATAAAAATATTTAAGCTATCTCACAATGAGCTTGGCAAAAGTAATTAATTCAAAACTTATTTTAATCTCCATTTTAGTTTTTATAACTGTATTTTTTCGATCTTATCATTTAAAGGATCGATATGTATTCGACTGGGACCAGGAAGATGATGCCAACAAGGTAATGGAAATGGTCAAAACATATAAGCCTCGTTTAATCGGACCTCGCGTGGCTAACGAATCGGGATTTTTTGTTGGTCCTTTCCATTATTATTTTTTAACACCATTTTTTGTCTTTACAGGAGGGAATCCTTATTTCGGCGCTTATGCCACTATTTTTATCTCAATAATTACTACCATTATCATGTATTTAGTATTTGAAAAAATATTAAATTCAAATATTGCCTTTATTTCGTCATTATTTTATGCCACCTCAACAAATATTACTTCATGGAACGTAATTTATACGCCATTATTATCTACTCTAATCTTTTATCTTTGTTATCAATTTATAACTGGCAAAAAAAAGCTATTTCCTTTATTAGCTTTTCTCTATTCTTTTAGTTTTACCACCCATTTAGTTCCAGCTGTTTTAATAATTCCGATTATTGTCTCAATTCTACTTTCTCACTTTAAAGCGAATAAAAAACAAATATTACTATCTCTTATTCTATTTTTAATCCCTCTTATCCCTTTATTTGTTTTTGATTTAAGACACAATTTTATCAATTTATTAAGTCTAAGGAATTTTGTTTTATTACCAAAGCAAATTTCAGAAAATGTTCCCTTTCTGTTCTTGCGTTCTTTTTGGCGTTCTCTAAACATAATCTATACCACTAGTCCAATTATTACTGTGGTTTTGAAAGTTTTAATTCTTTTAATTTCTCTTTTTGAAATATTAAAAACTAAAAATCAAAAGTTAAGAATATTATTTTTGGTTTGGATTTTTGCACCGATATTAATATTAAGTTTCTATTCGGGCAATATCCCTGAATATTATTATGGTACTTCATTAATTTTATTTCCCGTTTTTATCGCCTTATTTGTTAATCGATTAAATAATAAATATATCAATTTGCTTATTATAATTTTAATCTTGATTTTTCAATTTCAATCTTTTTCTTTAAAAGGAGGGATTACTCTCAACAAAAAACTTGAACTTGCCAAGTATCTAGTATCTCAGTCACAAGATAAGATTTTCAATCTATCCTACGACTTACCTTCTGGTCTAAACTCTGGTTTTAGTTATCTGTTCAAATATCTAGGTGAGGAACCTCAAGATATTCCCCAGGGCCACTTGTATTCAGTCTTTATGACATCAAGCCCTCCCCAGACAGGTCAGGTAGTATATTCAAACAATATTTTTGGTCTAGTTAGAAAATAACAATTTCAATATCTATTTGTATTTTGGTATCATCAACTAAGTATTTTTATAACAATGGATAAACCCTCAATTTCAATCATCATTCCCTGTTACAACGAAGAAAATAACTTAAAAAGAGGAGTATTGACGCAGGTTGCTGAATTTTTAGACAAATCCAAACTCAGCTACGAAGTCATCATTGGCAATGATAAATCAACTGATAAAAGTCTTTCTCTGGTTAAAAAATTTGTCAAATCTCACCCCCATTTTAAAGTCCTCGATTTACCCAAGGGTGGAAAACCAGGCGCAATTTGGGGTGGTCTTCAACAAGCTAAATACCCTCTCGTTCTATTTACTGATATGGATCAGTCCACTCCCATTTCAGAAATAAATAAACTTCTTCCTTTTTATAATAAAGGCTATGACATAGTTATCGGTTCTCGTGGTCAAGATCGAACTGGATTTAATTTTATCCGTCTTTTAGGCTCAAAAATATTTTCTCTATTTCGTAAAATTCTTTTGCATAGTTCTATTGACGATACTCAATGTGGTTTTAAGTCCATGAAAACAGATTTAGCTAAAGAAATATTTCCTCGTCTTGATGTCATTAAAAATATTCAAAGTGGTCAAGGCTGGCGTGTTTCCGCTTATGATGTTGAAATGTTGTTTATTGCCGATAAAATGGGCTGCAAGATAAAGGAAGTACCAGTATTATGGCAAGATGAAGATACCAGTGTCACCAAAGGCGATGCCAATGCTAAGTATATAATTGAATCAAAACGTATGGCCGAGGAAGTTTGGCGGGTGTTTAAAAACAATCTAAGGGGACTATATGAAAATAAATCTAAAAAATAGCCTAATTTTTATTATTATCTGTATATTTTTTCTTGTTTCTAGAATCTGGAATCTAAATTCTCTGCCTGTTTTTGGCGATGAAGCAATTTATATTCGCTGGGCTCAAATAATAAAAAGTGTCGATACTCTCCGCTTTATTCCCTTGTCTGATGGTAAACAACCCCTTTTCATGTGGCTAAATGCCATTAGTCTACGTTTTATCTCTGACCCTCTAATATCCGGTCGCCTCATTTCAATTTTTTCCGGTCTTGGTTCCTTAATAGTATTATTCTTGATTAGTAATTCTTTTCTTCCCTCATTAATTTATTTTTTATTACCTTTTACTTTCTTTTTTGATCGACTAGCTACCGCAGATTCACTTTTGTCATTTTTTGGCATCTTATCTCTATATATATCCTTAAAACTAGCCAAGTATCCACGCTTTGATTTATCAATGATTTTGGGGGTGATTCTGGGGCTGGCAT
>JAKLIH010000042.1 GCA_022709715.1 Patescibacteria group bacterium
TTCCGGTGTTCTCAAATCGGATGAAATAATGTAAATAGTTACCAATTTGACTTGGCGGTACTACATCTCCTTCTAAACAAGTAATATCATTTGGATCGTATGAACCAACTACGGTTTGATTAAATACAAAGGTATTGTCTTGTACATTTTCATCACCTGCTTGAGGTAAAATTACAGCTGTAAAAGTTAATTCATCTCCGATATTAACCGGAGTTACATCGGTTGGTGCATTAATCTGCATGACAACTTCAATGCTTCTCGACTCAAAAGGCATTAAATTAGCATAATCCCATTGCATACCGCCGGTGCCTTGAGTAGATGGTGCAACAGTAGCTGAAACAAAATTCATCAAATTCTGATTATAGAAAAAATTGACACCATATTGTTGTGATAAAATTTGATTGCCTTTATTCTTATAAACAATTTTGTAGACTGCTTCAAAGCCGGGACGAGCTGGAAAGACTGGTGCGATACTAATTTCTAAATCCGGATGAATACCATTTGCAGCGATACAAAAATCTAATGTATTGGTAGAATTATCAATTTCTTCGATAACAGCAATCCCTGATTCGGGAGAAACTGTGAAGTAAGTAGGATTTTCTAATACCGGAGTTAAAGTATATTCACCTTCTGTTGCTGTGTAAAGATGATATACGCCATTGTTATTGGAAAAAACGGATGAATTTGTTGAAACTGCATTTAAATCAACCGCTAATCTGAAAAAAGGAAATGAGAAATCAGTCTCATCGCAACCGTTGTTGTTACTATCTAAACGCACATTTCCTGTGACTGTATTATAATCTCCACCGGGAGTGAAGGAGCAATAGGAACTCAATACAACGTTAGTCAAATTACTTGCATTAATAAAATTTTGAATTTGACTTATTTCATTTTCGTCAATACATATAAATTCTAAATTAGTACATCCAATTAACCCATTGCCATTGAAGTACTGAATTGTTCCATTTTTTAAAGATAATCTTTTTAATTCGGTGTTAGTATTTAAAATCAATGATGATAAATTAGGGTTTGAAGAAAAATCTAACTCTTCAAACTGACTGCTATAACTGCTAAAATCATATAAATTAGTTAAGTTAGATAAATCTAAATAAGGAATTAAGCTGCTTGAACACTCAATACGATTTATATTGGGCGTTTCACTTAGATTAAGCGTTGTAAAAAGATTGCCACCACATTGCAATACTTGCAATGCAGGCATAGTACCTAAATCAAGGTTTGACAATGAATTTCCCGCACACAATAAACTATTTAAGTTAGGTAAATTACTAACCTGCAAAGTATTTAAATTTGCTGAAGTACAAACTACACTCATTAACGATGTAAATGATGTTAAATTTAAATTCCCTATGTTAGTGACAGAAACATCTAAAAAAGCTAGTGATGGTAATGAACTAATGTTAAATGAGGACATTGATTGGTTGCTTTCACAAATTAATTGTTCTAAATCAGGGAAACCAGAAATTGTTAAACTAACTAAATTATTATAACCACAATTCAAGATTTTTAAAGCTGTTGATTGTGATACGTCTAACAATGATAAACCATTATATGTACATGAAAAATACTCTAAATTAGTTAATCCAGTTAAGTTGAAATTACTAACACAAATTGTATTTGCTTCTAATATTTTCAAGTTTGATAATCCATTTACAGACAATGTTCCCATACAGTTGTTACTACAATATAATTCTTGTAACAAACTCAAATTGGTTACATTCAAATTATTTATTTGATTGTTTGAACAATTGATTTTTTTTAAGTTAGTGAAATCCGAAATCCCACTGAAATCAACAATATTTGAAAAAGGCACATTTAATGAATCAATGACCATTGCTTCAGCGACTTGAATCTCACCGTCATCGTTTTGATCAATTTTTAAATAGCCTCCATTCCCATAGGCTATCGTGTTAAAAGTGTTAGAAGACAATAACTTTACCTTAAAATTTGTGTCTGGAATATTTACATTTTGAGCAGTACAAAAACCCGAAATAATAAAAAATAAAAAGAGAATCTTTTTCATAGAAATTTATTTTACATAAAGATAATATCGTTGTCTAGTAATTTATTTAGTAAATGAGTAATTGAATACTTTAATTTAGAATTCGCTATAATGTTTTTAACAACTCTTGCAAACGTTCTTTTTTCCGTTGTGAAATGGGTAAATTACTGTTATCCGCCATCACCACATATCCACCATCTCTTTTAATGTATGATTTTAAATAGGCTAAATTGATTAAATGTGATTGATGAATACGTTCAAAACCATATTCCGCCAACAATTCCTCGTATTCTTTTAGTGTTTTAGAAATCAAAATGGGTTTATTGTTTTTGATGTAAAACTTGGTATAATTATCTTCACTTTCACAACGGATAATATCACTGATTTCGAACAAATGAATTCCGTCTGAAGTGGAAAGAGCAATCCGTTTGAAATTATCCACTTTCCTTCTTATATTTTCTAACAACAAATCGATGTGGGCATAATTGTCGCTTTTTGCTAATACCTTTTTGATTTTATGAATTACTTTTTGCAACTCTTCCGGGTCTACCGGTTTCAACAAAAAATCTAATGCACTAAATCGAAATGCTTTAATGGCGTATTGTTCATGAGCAGTTATAAAAACAACTTGTGATGAAATTTTTCCATTCATTTCTGCTAATTTTTCCAACAAGTCAAAACCGGTACCATCGCTAAGTTGAATATCTAAGAAAATTACTTGTGGTTGTAACAAATTTATTGCTTCAACACCGGATTGCACACTCTCTGCCTCGCCGAGAACATTAATTTCCGGAGCATATATGGAAAGCAATTGTCGCATTCCTGCTCTTAGGTTGGCATCATCGTCTATTAATATTGCTGTTGTCATGTATTA
>JAKLIH010000043.1 GCA_022709715.1 Patescibacteria group bacterium
ACATCTGATGTTGTAGGTACTGGTTATCTCTTTAATGGTAATTCCGGAGATACATCAAGAGGTTACAATGGTGATAATCCAGAAAAAGGTCTCAATCGAAACATACGAGCATCTCATCGATTATCAAATGGAAATGTTATTTATGATTTTTCGGGTAATATTTGAGAACATGTAATGGTAGACTCAAATGACACCTTGCTTGATAATCTTCCCAATGATGGTGGTGCATCGGGTTGAAGATATGTAGAACTTACAGCTCTTACTTCTGATGGTGATTTTACATCAATGGACGAGCTTAGGTCAACTGATTCAAGCTGAGATGTCGATCAAGGTATGGGTAGAGTATATACCAATATTGATGCGCAATCAGATCGCGTATTGCTACGAGGAGGCGATTTTAGTGACGTTTCGTATTCAGGTGCATATGCTATGCGCCTCGATTGAAGCACGGATGGTAACAACTACCATGTAGGTTTGCGTTGCGTGAGGTAATTCTACTACTACAGTGGAATACTATCATTTACAACGACAATTCCACGTGGTAAAATAATTTTAAATTTTTTTCAAAATGACAAAAAAATGTCTGGAATCTGGTTGCGAATGTTTTGTATTTTTGAATATTGCTAGCCCCCACACCCAGTAAAGGTTATGAGCGACTGACATTGCTTTATGATTTTAAACGTTCAAGTTGAAAGCATAATTATAAATTGAATTTATTCGTTCTTTGATTAAAAATTTTATTTTTAATCTTAACCTTTCTGGGTGTGGGGGAAACTTTCCTGGTATTTATCTTGCAAGACAAATGGCGATAATAGTTTTAGCGCCATTTTGTTTTAGGATTTTTGCGCATTCGTTTAGGGTTGAACCAGTAGTAAAAACATCATCAACTAAAATGATGTTTTTATTTTTTATGATAGATTTCAAATTTTCATTAATTTTAAAAATTGATTGAACATTTTGTTGGCGTAAAATTGGATCACTAATTTTGGCTTGAGCCGGATTATTTTTATAACGAATTAATAAATGATCGTTACAACCAACATTTAAAAAATTAGAAATTAATTTAGCGATGATGGTTGATTGATTAAATCCTCGATGCTTAGCTTTTATTCAATGCAGTGGGACTGGCACAATTAAATAATTGTTAGTTTGAAAATAATTTTTATAAGGGTCTAAACTTTGATGAATTATTTTTTTAAAAATATGGGTGGTAGATAAAAAATGTTCGTATTTAAATTTGTGAATCAAGTCTTTAACGAGATTATTGTTGTAATCGGTGCAAGCCAGTAGTGCTTGAATATATAAAGATGGATGGTGACAAAAATTTAAATCAGACATATTAATTCCTTTTTGACATATTGGGCATACAAAATAGTGATAAGTATTTATGGTATCAAAACAGGGCAAACACAATAAAGGTTGAGATGTATAATTTTTGCACCTTAAACATCGGTTTGGAAATAGAATATTTAGAATAAATTGAAAATAGGGCATAGATTATATTGATTTTTTTAAGAAAGTATATTAAACTATATTTAATAAAGTATATAAAAAATTAATAAGAAAAACAAATGTTTTTAAAGAAAAAATATTTAGGAATAGATATTGGTACAACGACCATTAAAGTGGTGGTTTTATCTTTTACTAAAAATCAACCAAAACTTGAATCCTACGGTATTTTAGAAAATTATGCCCACTTAGAAAGAATCAATGAAGCTATTCAGACGAGTAATTTTAAAATTGTTGAAAAAACTACAGCTCGATATTTAGGTGATTTGTTAAAAAAGAGCAATATTAAAAATCATGAAGCAATCGTAGCTATTCCATGTTTTAATACTTATACCAATGTACTGGAAATGCCGGTTTTGAAACCAAAAGATTTAGAACGAGCTATTTATTTTCAGGCCAAGCAATATATTCCTATGGCGTTATCCGAAGTATCGATTGATTGACAAATTGTTTATCAAGATAATTCAAAAATAAAAGTTTTGTTAGTGGCCGTGCCAAAAGAATTTGTGGATAGATATTTATCGATTGCCAAAATGATTAATGTGAGAATTGCAAAAATGGAATTAGAAAGTTTGGCTGGAGCGAGAGCTCTAATTGCTAATGAAAAGGGAGTGGTGAGTATTGTGGATATTGGTGGTAGAGCCACTACTATTTCAATTTTTGAAAATAAAGTTTTGCAAGCTATGCGAACAATAGATGTGGCGGGGGGTGATTTGACTCAAGTGATCGCTACGGGATTAAATATTATTCCGGTTAGAGCTGAAGAAATCAAAAGATTGTATGGTTTAAAACCACCGCTTGGTCAAGAAGAAGTTATGAAGTTGATGATTCCGCTACTTGGTGTAATTGAACAAGAGATGCAAAGGGAATATAATTTCTTTTTTAAAAAGACAAATAAAAATATTGAAAAAATTTATTTAACTGGTGGCATTGCTAATTTGCCAGGAATTTGTGAATATTTTAGCAATGATTTTAAAGTGCCGGTATTTGAAGGTAATCCTTTTGAATTGGGTATTATAAAATTTGATAAAAAATTGGAACCAGCGGTTAAAGAAATAGGTGCTAGCTTAAGTGTGGCTTGCGGATTGTTGATGAAGTAGAAATACAATAGTAAAACAATTGTAAAGCAGTAGTAAAACGGTAGTAAGACCCCCACACCCAGAAAGGTTTAGATTAAAAATAAAATTTTTAATCAGGGAATGAATAAATCCAATTTATAATTATACCTTCAATTTGAACGTTTAAAC
>JAKLIH010000044.1 GCA_022709715.1 Patescibacteria group bacterium
TAGCGCTTTAAAGCGTTGATCCAGCCCTTTAAAAATTTAAATAAATTTGTTTGTAAAATATGTAAAATATAATTTTTTAGAAAAAAGGGGGAAAATAAATGATAAAGAAGATTATAGTTTTGTTTTTTGTTTTTAGTTTACTATTTGTGAGTTTTTCTAGCTCAAAAGCAATTGAATCAAAAAGAGGTGCATTAATTGTGGTCAATCTTGAAAAAGAAAAAAGTGACTACACTGATTTAATTGCTAGAGAACAAAATTTCGATTTCAAAATTGATATTGTATCGTTGCAGGAAAAAAAGATAAAACAAAAACCAGAAAATATTAGAAATTTCTTATGGGAACAAAAAAATAAATATTGTTTTTTTGTACTGGATGAAGAAATTCCTTATGGCGTTATAAATGAGGGTACTGTTTTGACTGATTATTTTTATGCCCATAGTGATCAATTATTTTCTCGTACTAAATATACAGCTGAACGGTTTGGTCGTTCTGTAGAACGATATCCGGAATTAATTGTGTCTAGAATTAGAAAAGATCAAATTAGTTTTTATGAAATGCCTAAGCAGAGAAAAAATTCTGTAGACGCACTTTTTGGATTGCCATTTGTGTTTTTTAATCGCGACCAAAATGTGTGTGGTGTTGGAAATTACCAGGTTGATCTATCATATACTGGTGATTTTTTAAAACAAAAATTTAGTAAAATCAATTCAGCAATGTTATTTGCGACAATGTATGATGATAAATCAAGTCGGCTTCCATAAAAGTATTTTTATCCAGAAATGAAACAAAGAAAAAAACCTGATGTAACTTTGAATGCAGATAATTTTACTAAAATTGAAAATGAAAAAAATTTCTTTGTACTGTTTAATACAGCTGAACCATTGTATAATGAAGAAATGTCAAATATTTATAATGAATATTTAACATCTGCTTTATGGGAAGACGCAAATAAAGATGGTAGTGCCATTAAAGAAGAAATTTCAAAATTAGATATAAAAAAATTTTCCGAAATGAATACAAATAGAAATTTTTCTTTTTACTTTATACCAACGATAAATCGAACTGATTTTGTACCAGCACCATTAACTATAATGCCAGCATTTACATATGGCGAAGAACCTGATCCATCAAGAGCTGGAACATATTTTGTTGGAGAAGATCCCGAAGGATCTTCTATAAGCACAGCTTGGAATGGAATTTTAACAGATATTATAAAGGGTAAAACTTTTGGAGAAAGTGCTTTGCTTGGATATACTGAATATTTTAAAATAATAAAAGATGACGAAGATGAATGGGCACAGGGGCTTAATGCAACTCGCTTAAATTTGTTTGGCTTACCATGGTATACTATAGAGGATTTGATAGCTCAACCAGAAATACAAATTGAAAAAGATTATTTTCAAACTTCAAAATCTGAAATGATTATTCCTATACGAAATATTGGAGATAGTGATTTGATAATTACTCTGGATGACACTAAAAAGATTATAATACAACCAGAACAAATATATGAATTAATTGTGAAAAATAAAACGCAGGTTCAATATCCGCATATTGGTTTGGACAGATTGCCAAAAAAATATTATCAGAGAATAGAGCTACAAACAAATACGCGAAAACATCCCAAGATTCAATTAATAGTTGAATTTTGGAGATAAAACGAAAGAAGGTGGCTGGCTTATGAAGAATAAGCTGGCCATTTTCAATTGACTTTTTTAAAATTTAATTGTATTATATATGCAATTAAAATTAATTAAAAAATATGAAAAAAATCATAATGGGTTTGTGCATATTTCTTTTGAGTTTTAATTTTGTTTATGCTCAAACAGGAATTTCAGTTGGTGGTTTTGGCGCAACTATAAGTAATATGATTTCTAATGTTGGTTTGAGTATTTCCAATGCTATTTCTTCGGCTATTGATTGAATCGGCAATATTACTAGTTGGAATAGTAGTAATAATAATGATTTTACAACTTGTGGGGGACCATCAAATACTGATTGGCTAATTCAAACTCAAAAATTTTGAAGTAAACCACAAAAATGTAAAGATATAAAAGACCGGGCAGGTTGTTATGCTGCTGCCAAAGATGCCTTGGATAAAGAAAGAAAATCAGGGGAAAATGGTGGAAAGGAAGGTGGGACTGATTCAACAGAGCCTGGTGGTTCAGATTATGAAGTTAGTGATGGAAAAACTAATGTTCCTGGTGGTAATACAATAGAAACAAATAATCCAGATTATAAAGTTAGTGAAGGAGGTGCGAATATCCCAGTCAGCCAACCACCTGTAACTATCGGTAATCCAAAACCGGGTTATGAAGATTCAAAACCTGGTGCTTTTTGAAATAAAGAAGCTTGAGCAGCTACAGATGAAAAAAAAGAAAAAACACCATGCGATAAATTAAAAGATGATAAAAAAGCTGCTGAAGATATAGCTAAAGATGATGACAAAAAATATACTAATGATGAACAAGATAGTGCTGCTAAAGATGCAAAGGCAATTGAACAAGCAATAAAGGATTGTTGCACTTCAATTATAGGTGGCGGCGGTGGTATAGGTAGTGGCAAAGGTGGAGATACAAATCCTCCGATTGATATAACTCCACCGACTGATCCTAATCCACCGGATAATCCTGATGTGCCACCGGAAGAGCCAATTGATCCAGGTCAACCAACACCGGAGGATAGATATGTTTGTGATTTTACTTCTCAAA
>JAKLIH010000045.1 GCA_022709715.1 Patescibacteria group bacterium
CCAAATTCAGCCAGAGGCTGGATTAATTATGACTGGGGACTTTTACCCTTTATGGGGAAATTTGGATTGACTACTATACTTGTAAAAGTTGGTCTTTTAGATAAATCTTATGATTGGAAATGGCCCGATATTTCTCTGGTTAACATAAAAAATGATTTACCCGATGGGGATGACAGTGTCGACTTTATTTACTGTTCACATGTATTGGAGCATTTTGAAAAGAAGGAGACTATTGGTATCTTAAATGAATGTCGACGAGTTTTAAAAGAGAAAGGAGTAATTAGAATAGTGTTGCCTGATCTCAGTAAAATAATAGAAAATTATAAAAATGCTGATAGTTTTAATCGAGAGTATTTTGGTTTTGATAAAGATCTATATGTTGGCTTTATGGGGGAAATAAAAAGAATGTTTATTAGAGGACATCAATGGATGTATGATAAAAAGTCAGCCAGAGAACTTCTAATTGAGTCAGGTTTTAAAAAAATAAAATTGTGTTCTTTTAGAAAAGGAGAGGTACCTAATTTAGATATACTTGATCTGAAGCAGCATCAAAAAATCAGTTTATATTTAGAAGCTTCTGGTAGGAATTCAAAATAATGTTAAAATTTTTATCTGAAAATTTATTTTCTGCATAGTAACGGCAATTTTTTTGCAGGCTTTCGTATTTATTTTTATTTTTTGAAAGATATTTTAGTGTGTCAACAAAATTCTTGATTGTTGGCTTGAAAAGAATTGAAACGGTCTTATCTAGAGCTTCAGGAATAGCCCCCAGATTTGAACCGATGACTGGTAAACCTGAGGCAACAGCCTCCATGCTTACTCGGCCAAAACCTTCAGGATACTTTGAAGCGATACAAAATATGGATGCACGATGATAGATTTCTGGTAATTTATAATTTGGAATCGCACCTAAATACTCAATATTATTATATTTATTAGAATAATTTAAAACATAATTTTCTAAAGGACCATTACCAACAAAGATAAATTTTATTTTTGGTAATTTAATAGCAGTTTTTAATAAAACTTTAATCCCCTTTTTGGTAATTAATCGGCCGACGAAAAGAGCGGTAAAATTCTTGGGAAGAATCCCTGGAGAAAAATTTTTTAGATCAATCCAATATCGATATAAACATATTTTATGGCCTTTAACGCCCCATTTTATTAACTGGGAGATGGATGCTTTTGATAAACATAAAATTTGATTACATTTTGACAAAACGGAGACTGTGATATTTTTGGAAAAACCATTGATATTTTCGTAAACTGCGTGAGTACTACAGAGGTGTTTTTTATGAAATATTTTTGATAAGATGATGCCGATAAAGGCAGCATTAAAACCCTGGCTGTGAATAATGTCGATTTTGTTTTTATTTGAAAAAAGCCAGAATAGACTTCGAATTAATAAATATGGAGTTATATAAAGAAAATCGAGTATGGGGTATTTTTCTAGTTTTGGAAAAAGTTGATAGCCAAACCACATGAAACGAATTATCTGGCAAAGTCCTCGTTTTTCTTTGGGTAAATAAATGGTTTTGGTGGTTAAGGGAGAATAGGTTAAAACATAAGATTTAATTTTGTGTCGATTTAACTGCTGCACTAAATCATCAAGATGTGATTCGACACCGCCAATATTGGGAGAAAAAAATGGGGTTAAAATTAAAACACCTCTAGGATTTTTCATTTATATAGATCGAATTATTGATAGTTATATTTTTAATTGCATAATGATTTTTAGTTAAAAATTGTTGTGTTTTAAGGGTATTATCTTCAACACAAATTATTGCTGGACGAAATATATTCCAATCATTGCTTTGTAAAATTTGATAATCATAACCTTCTGTATCAATTGAAAGAAGATCAATTTGTTTATTATTAAAATATTTCGTAAATATTTCCTTTAAAGTAAATATTTTAGCATTGTATTTATCTATAAGTTTGCAGCCGTCCTTAATTTTTTTTTGGGCGTGTCTTTGAGAAAATGTTGAATCAACATCAGGATCGAGTTGATAAAATGTTTTTATAGTATTTTCTAATCCTATCCCAATATTTAAGTTATTGTCTTTTGGTCTCAAGTTTTGATATTGATTTATTAAATATTGGTTTGGTTCGATGTTTATTCCTCTTGATCCGGATAAATAAAATCGATAAGTATTGTTAAATTTTATTGGATGATTGCTGCCTATATCTATAAATGTTTTTGGCTTATATGTTAACAATTTTTCAATTATTAAATCTTCTCTATTTTGAGAAAAAGTTTTTAAAATTTGTCGATCAATTATTCTTTTAATCTCAATAGCTGAAAAGATTATAAAATTTTTTAAACCGTAAATTTTATATTTTTGAATTATTGTCGCCATTGATTACGCTCCAGAGGTTTAAGTAAATTAAGTCTATATTTGATGGTAACGATAAAATATATCCACCAGGTGAGAAGGCAGGCCAAGGGGTGGAAAAACCAAGCAAAATCTGACTTTTTGATAAAGCCTTTAATTGAATCAAAAAGTGAAGGAATGATTAATAAGCTATATAGGGTGTATTTAATTGGCAGATTGGAATTTTGCCACTGATACTGGCGATGGTTTTTATAGATATAAAAGTCGGTTAGGCGACGATTTTGTTTTTTAATAAATTTAGTTAAGGATGACTCGCAA
>JAKLIH010000046.1 GCA_022709715.1 Patescibacteria group bacterium
AAGAAAACGGAATCGAAACCATGATTCATTACCCGATTCCGCCACATCAACAAAAAGCATTGAAGCCATTTAATTCGTTATCTTTCCCAATCACAGAAAAAATTCACCGTGAAGTCTTGAGTTTACCCATGAGTCCGGTGCTCACAGAAGAGGAAGTGAGTAGTATTATTCATTTACTAAATCACTTTAATTGAAATTTTTAAAGGATATAATCGGTACTGCTTGGTTCAAAATATCATCGTTGAACAGTTTTGCTATACTTTTAAGAATCGGATTTGGGCTAGTCATTTCAAAAGTTTTGGCTATCTATGTAGGACCGGCTGGGATGGCTTTGGTTGGGAATTTACGTAATTTTCAAACTTCGTTAGATAGTTTTGCGACACTTGGTTTTCAGAATGGAATAATAAAATATACAGCTCAATTAAAAGATGACCGAGAGGAATTTAAGAAATTAATTTCAACCGTAGCCATCACCATTTCGTTGTTCATACTACTTTTAGGAATTGGTTTATTTATTTTTAGAGAATCAATTGCATTTTATCTATTTAGCTCAGAAAACGAGTATGAAATAGTTATTAAAGCCATTATTTTTAGTTTACCATTCTACGGATTTTCACTTTTCTTTACTTCTTTAATCAACGGTTTAGAAAAATATAAAAAAGGGGTTTACATCTCTATGATTGGTAATGTAATTGGATTTATTTTCTCCTTTTTTTTGGTACTTAATTTCAATGTGCTCGGGGCTCTGTTAGCGATGGTTTTAGCACCAACAACCAATTTTTTTATTGCTGCTTTTTTTGTGGTGAAAGAAATCAAATTATTTCAAAGTATCCGATTAAAATTTTTCGACAAATCAATTCTTAGAAATTTAAATTCCTATTCTGCAATGGCACTTTTTTCTGCAATAACAGGGCCATTCGTTTATATTTTCTTAAGAAATCACCTAATTGATTCAGTTGGAATTGAGGAGGCTGGTTATTGGGAATCGATGAGTAGAATTTCAAGTTATTACATGCTTTTTGTGTCCTCTTTGATGAGTATGTATTTTCTGCCACAATTGGCCGTTTCAAATGAAGAGGAAACCAAGTTAATTTTTCGAAATTATTTCAAAACAATTGTTCCTGTTTTTTTTATCGGAATTTTGCTAATTTACTTTAGCAGAAATTTGATTATTACTATATTATTTACAAACGAATTTCAACCGGTTTCCAACTTGTTTTTTTGGCAATTATTAGGTGATTTTTTTAAGGTTTGTTCATGGATTTTAGCATTACATTTTTTAGCAAAAAAACAGACGTTTGCTTATTTTGTTTCAGAAATACTTTCCTATTCAATGTTAATCGTTTTAGGATATTTTGCTATCAATCATTTTGCGGCAGAGGGAGCAGTTTTAGCATATGCAGTAACGTACCTTTTTTATTTATGTATGCTTTTATTAAACTTTAGAAAATACTTGATTGAATGAAAAAATCATTATCTTCTCTACGTTTTTTCTTTTCCTTTTTAGTTTTCCTCGGACACTTGGGACTAACCAAAGTATCAGTCGGACACGCTTTTTTTATTATTTTAAGTGGATTTATTTTAATGTATGTTTATGAAAATAGATTGATTTATGAGACAATCACTAAAAGAGAATTTTTCATAAAACGATTAATTCGAGTTTATCCTTTGCATTTAATAACATTGATACTTTCTATTTTTTTTGTGATTAATGAAATCAATAATAATTTTTTGATTTTTATTTCAAAATTTCTGGTGAACTTTTTTTTAGTTCAAGCATTTATTCCTTTTAATGAAGTTTATTTTAGTTTTAATGGTGTGTCTTGGAATGTATCAGTATTATTATTTTGTTACTTTATTTTTCCATTTATTGTGCCACTTCTTTCTAGAATCAATTTGAGGAAATTCACCTATTTTATTATTGCAGTTGTAATAATAATTTTTACATTGATGCTATTTGTTCCCCTAAAATTCCATCATGCACTATTTTATATTTCACCATTTTTGAGAGTGTTGGATTTTATATTCGGAATCTATTTATTTAAAGTAAGCCAATTTTATTTAAAAAGAGAATACAATCATGATGTAATGGAAATCATTTCTTTACTTCTATTTTTTATTTTTTTTATTTTAGCCAATTTATTTCCAGACAATTTTTTACCATTCGCTTATTCAATTTATTTTTGGATTCCATTAGGAGCTTTGATTCTGATATTTAACGATGAAAAAGGAATTATTTCAAATAAAATCTTTAAAAAACCTATATTCATTTCTCTAGGAGCATTGAGTTATCCTTTTTATATGTGGCACCAATTATTCATTCGATTTTTTGAACGTTTTGATTTTAATCTTAGCAAATCTGGTAGATTAATTTTTTTATTTTTTATATGTTTGATCTTAACCCTGATTATAAGTTACCTATACAATTTAATTGAAAAAAAATATTTAAATAAACTCATAAAAATATAGTAGATAGAAAATAAAAATTATTTCTCCCAAACCTCCAAATACTTCTCGGCAATCTTCACATTATCATGTTCCTTTTCAACAAAAGCACGTGCATTTTTCCCAATCTTGATAATTTCCTGCGGGTTTTCAATTAAAAATGATAATTCTTTTACCAATTCATG
>JAKLIH010000047.1 GCA_022709715.1 Patescibacteria group bacterium
TACTCCCACCACGCCCCTACCTTCAATTTCTATTACCATTACATATAAATTATTTCGGTGACAGTTTCTATAAAAGCCGTTGGCTTCTGAATAAAAAGTTTTTTGGCAACTAGCTTCATTAGCCTCGCCATCACCCCAAACTCTTAGCCACCACTGCCTTGTTTTTTCTGGAAATGACATAAGTGAAGTATTTTATCGTATATTTAGCGAAAAATCACATTATTTCTTTTTTATTATTCCCTTGAAGTACCACAGGTGCCAAATTATATGAAAAATTGCCACCCAGGCCATCACAATTCCCATTTTTACGTGTAGTTTTAGAGCCGGTAAATACCAAGCGATTGATACTTTTTGGTCAATTGACCAGGCTAAAATAAGTCCTAGTATCCCAGAAATCAAAAAAGTTATTAATAGAATGATGTTCCAAAATTGTCTTTGTTTTAGTACTGCGATTTTATTTATTTTTACTAAAATTAGACTAATTATATAAGCGCCAAAAACTAAAAGACTGGTTAAGAAAAATTGATAATCCATTCTTTATTCTAAACTAATGGCACTATCCGGACAACTTTGTATTGCCAAAGCTAAACTTTCAGACTTTAAATTAGTGCTTGAAATCACCATGGCTTTGCCTGTCTCTCTATTCATTTCAAAGTGCTCAGGATCAATTCTAGTACATCGTCCACAGCCTCGACATTTGTTTGTCAAAATACTTAATTTTTTAAATTCTACTTGCTCATTATTTTCTTCCTCGTTATTTATAGTTGTTTTATTTTCTACTTTATTTTCCTCTACTGTCTCCGTTATCTTTGTCGAGTCACTACTTAACTTATAGATTATCCCCAGGCTAAGGGAAATAAAAACTCCCAGCCAAATTAATATTTTTTTGTTTTTTAACTCCGTCATTTGTTTTTTCATGATTATTTTTGCTTAACACTAAACAGTATATTATAATTTATTAATTATGAAAAATAATAAACTACCTTTAATTTTAATCATCATTGTCGTGGTTATCTTTTTTTGGATATTCGGTTCTTACAATCAATTTGTCACCTTAAACCAAAAAACTGATAACCAATGGGCTCAAGTTGAAACTCAATATCAACGTCGTTTTGATTTAATTCCCAATTTAGTAAAATCAACTGAAGCTGTGATGAAACAAGAAAAACAAGTTTTTACTGATTTAGCCAATGCCCGTTCCCAGTATGCCGGTGCTAAAACTGTTGATGAAAAAACAGCAGCTGCCACAAACCTAGAGTCATCACTTGGTCGACTATTAGTAATCGTCGAAAATTATCCTCAATTAAAATCAAATGAAACCGTCAATAAATTAATGGATGAATTGAGTGGTACCGAAAATAGGGTTGCCGTTGAAAGAAAACGTTTTAATGATCAAATTACTGAATATAATCTTTCAGTGATAAAATTTCCAAACAATATTTTCGCTAAAATATTTGGATTTAAACAGCGACAATTTTTCAAATCAGTTGAGACAGCGTCAAGTGTCCCTGAGGTAAATTTTGATTAATGAAATTATTAAAATTTGCTTTATTTTTAATCTTATCGGTTTTTGTTGCAGGGCCTGCTTCCGCTATCAATATTCCCAAATATTATGGCCGAGTCAATGATTTTGCTAAAATTTTTAGTTCCGATTTTACAAAAAATTTGGAAAAAAAATTACTGCAAATTGAATCTCAAACTACTGATCAAATAGTAGTCGTTACTGTAAATAATCTTCAAGAAACGACTATCGAAGATTATGCTAATCAATTATTTAATTATTGGAAGATTGGTCAAAAAGACAAAGATAATGGAATATTGTTAATTATTTCAACCGAAGACAGAAATGTACGACTTGAAGTTGGATATGGTCTTGAATCTGTTATTACTGATGGTCGTGCTGGTGAAATTATTCGTAATCAGATTATTCCTGCATTTAAGAAGGGTGATTATGAGGCTGGTGTTTTGGCTGGTATCGATAAAATTAGTCAATATCTAACCAATCAAACATCAGAAAATACTGTTAGAAAAAATACAAAAATAAATGGTGGTAATTTGTTTTCTATTTCAGTTTATCTTGTAATAATATTTTTTTCTTATATTTTTTCTTTCATGGCCCGAAGCAAGTCGTTCTATGCTGGAGGTATTGGCGGCTCAATTTTAGGTTTTATTGTTGGTTTTTTTAGTTCCATAACAAATGCCCTTATTTTGTCTATTATTATCGGTTTTATTGGACTTCTTTTAGATTTTATTTTGTCTAAAAATTATCAAAGACTAAAAAAATTAGGTAAGAGTACTAAATTTTGGGATTCTTCCGGCGGTTTTGGTGGCGGTTCTTCAGGTGGTGGTGGCGGTTTTGGTGGCGGTTCTTCAGGTGGTGGCGGAGCTAGTGGATCATGGTAGTTTTAAATTATCTTTATTTGCCTATTTAATTTTTTGTAAAACCAATAAATAATCACAGTTTATTGCATATTTCTCCAGAAATATTTATAATTTATTAATTATGAAAAATTTAAGAGGCAATAAAATCTTCCGATTAGTTTTAATCGGAATTCTCATTCTTCTGGTCGCTTATATGTTGTACTCCTTATATTAA
>JAKLIH010000048.1 GCA_022709715.1 Patescibacteria group bacterium
TACATCTTACTCAAAAACAATAGGTTTAGTCGCTTTTGGTATTTTTACTATGTGATAGGGTTGAGTACCAACATTAGAGGTATTACCGGTTTGTAAATTTTCAACGGTTACTTTGATATTATCTTCAAATTCGGTAATATTCATAATATCTACAGAGTGACCACCATTGTTGTAAACTTGATCAAATACGGTAATTATAGTATAATTATTGAAATCAATAATTGATTCACTAAAATAAAGTGTCATAAAATCAATACCAAATGGTTGATAAAAATTGTCTATTTGATTCAGTAAAGCATTCCACTCTTCATTAGTGTCAATTACAGTTTTTTGCGGATTAATAACATTAGGAGTGATATCTCTTTTACTAATTAAAATTGGTTCTATAACAACGGGAACAAAAGGCGGAGTTACAACTGGAGCTACATCATCATCGTTGTTACAACTCAAAAGTATAAAACTAAAAAAGATTAATATTAAATTTTTCATGGTAAGTTTTTAAATTTCAATATTTACTTTGATCTTTTAAATAACTTTAACATTTCAGTTGAATCATTAATAAAAGTAATCAAACAAAAATAAAATCCATCTTTTAAAAATTCTGTATTAATTACAGTACTGTTATAAACAAATGAAGAGTTAATCTTTTTACCTAAAGCATCATAAAATGAAATTGATTTAATTGTTTCAGGATACTTTAAATTTAACTCTTGATTAAACGGATTTGGAAATAGTTGATTTTGATTATCTTCAAAAGTAATTACATTTAAGTTTTCTAGTTCAATTTTAGCATGTGTAACATTATAATTACCCACCATTCCTGAATAACCTGATATTATTATTGAGGAATCATTATCAATAGCAATGTCTTTCAAATTATCATTTTGACTAGTTACATCTAAAACCAAGAAACCATTATTATTAAAGTCGGTGTTAATAGAACCATTTTCATTTAAATTAATTATTCTAAAATGGGGACCATTATTTTGTAATTCTATTCCACCTAAAAATATCTTTCCATTAGTATCAATTTCAACATCTACTATGTTAATAAAATCTCGAAATATTCCATCATTTGCAAAAAGTTGGTCTAATTGTCCAATTGAATTAAAC
Source organism: Patescibacteria group bacterium (assembly GCA_022709715.1). Taxonomy (GTDB): domain Bacteria; phylum Patescibacteriota; class Minisyncoccia; order UBA6257; family JAKLIH01; genus JAKLIH01. The sequence continues at coordinate 1,114 of JAKLIH010000048.1, forward strand.
TTTATCATTAAAAAATTACTGCCTGCTCTTCCACTACAAATAAAGTTTCCGTCTGGGCTTATGTTTATTTTATTTAAATATTCAAATTCACCATTAGATGTGGTGACATCTGTTAATAGTTTTCCATTATTTGCAAATGTAGTATCGAAACTTCCATCTAAATTTAGTTTTAAAACTGCGGTTTTACTATTTGATGTATTCGTTCTATCATATCCACATAAAATCAACTTATTATCATTCGTTAATTGAAGCCTCCATAGATTAAATTTGAAATTTGAATCACTAAGATTTAATACACCATCAGTGCCAAAACTAGTATCAATTTCACCATTAGAAGTCAACTTCATTAATGCTCCAAAAAAATTAGTACTGTTGCTACCAGTAATTCCAATAATAATACTTTCATCATTTAAAGAAATAACAGAACACAGGTCTGTAGAAGTTATAGAATTGAAATTGGTTATTTTTAAAATTCCATTGTTCCCAAATGAACTATCTAAACTTCCATCATTATTATAACGAATTACAAACGGTGAATTTGGAAAAATACCTTCTGATGGATTTTGCAAAGTATATTGTCCACCGAGAAGTATTTTGTTGTTACCTTGAAAAACTACATCACTTGGAATATCCTTAAAATCAACATTAGTAATAGTTATACCATTATTTCCAAAAGTATCATCAGTTGTTCCGTCTTGATTTAACTTAACTAAAAAAGAATGTGTTATCAAATCTGGATTTGGACTTTCTAGTAAACTAAAACCAATGGTTAGAATTTTATTATCAGGTGTAAAGATTGTTTTTCTAGGTTCAGTAATATCTTCAGTTTCAACAACACCATTTGTGCCAAAAGTATTACTTAATTGATAAGTTTGACAATAAGAAAATTTCACGGAGCCAAAGCACACTAATAGGATTACCAATCTTTTCATAATTTCTTTTTTTTTATTGTTTCACTAAAGTTTTGGCATCTATAATAGTACCATTACAAATTAAAGCAACGGTATAAAATCCATTGGGGTAAGAAGATATATCAATTGTGGTTTCGGTAGTGTTTAAATCTAAAACGTAATTGTTAGAAGCATTCGTAGTACCATAACTTCCTAATATCATGATATACCCAGAGCCTACTTCATTTAGTTTATAAGTAATAGTGATATTATTTGAAGCTGGATTTGGTGAAATAGCATGCAAAATACTCGGTTTAATAGTTACATCAACTTCCGAATAATCTTTAAATCCATCTACTGTTGTGATATACCAATACATCTTACTCAAAAACAATAGGTTTAGTCGCTTTTGGTATTTTTACTATGTGATAGGGTTGAGTACCAACACTTGATGTATTACCAGTCTGTAGATTTTCAACAGTGACAATAATATTAGTTTCAAATTC
>JAKLIH010000049.1 GCA_022709715.1 Patescibacteria group bacterium
AAAATAGTTGACAATGTTATTTTCACAGGTTTTGGTACAACTACCCTCGCCTATCGTTTCAATGAATACCTCTTTTACTCTATCTTCTTCATAATTCAAACAACCCACTTGCGAATCCCAATAAAAAATAATACCGGATTGTTGAGCAAAAAGAGTAGTGCTACTGCTTAATAGCACAAAAAGAAGGAGGAATAGCCCTTTGTGAATGGACAAATACCGAATGGTGTTGTTGATTTTCATTGTATCTATTTAAATTGGTTTATTTTAAAACGATCTTTTTTTGTCAAATGAAACATCCAAAAAACGTGAGGTGTACAATACATTTTGGTATCAGGAAATCATCACCATAGGTTCAAAAAGGTACACTTTATCAATTTTGTTCAGAACTAGTTCGAAATAAACCATTCTGTATCAAAAGGATAATTTTCAAATTTAACTTTAAAAACAAAAGCGGTCAATACGTGAAAACACGTAATTTTCACTGAAAAGCAAGGGTAAAAACACGCATTGCGAAGAAATATAAAAAAATCCCATACTGGTTTTGGTATGGGATTGAGAGATCAATATGCTATTTTAGAAGAGAATTCTTCGGGTAGCTGGTGTTCGATGAATGCTTCGCATTTCATAAGGCAACCCATTTCCATCTGTTAAAAATGTAGCAGTTCCTAAATGATCAGGATGATAATAATAAATCTGGTCTTCCGGTCGGGCGGATAAAAAAATCATTTTTCTAATTTAGTATTTTTAAATTTAGAATTGATTAACGTCTCATACTCTTGTTGATAATTTCCTAAGTACCATAAAAAATGATAATGATTATCAAAAATTTTAATTTGATAGTTCTTGAAAACATCGCAAACTAAATCCCCTTTAATTCTAAAATACTTGAATAAAAACTTTAAATCTTTATTTGTTAAGCTAAAACATCTAGTTGAATCTTGATAATAAATATAGATTTCCTCAAATACAGTATCGTTTTTATAAATAAAATTTGAAGCTGCTATTGGATTAGTTTTATTTAAGTAAAGCATCGTTAGTGGTTTAAACTCTTTACTTACTGAAATAATCTTACTTAAATTTTCCAACTTAAAATCATTATTTAAATCTCCGCTATACTTTTCAAATTGAAAGAATAGATATTCAAAATCCTCGTCTTGATTTCTATCAATTAAAAAAAAGGTAAAATCTCTTCGAATAAAAACGTTAAATTCATTCAATCTATATAACCAAAATTCAAATGATAATTTCTCATTCTCAATAACATCAACCTTTTTAATTTCGTTCTCTTGGAAATATATTTTATAGACAAATGATTTATTTCTACATAAGTTTAAATCATATTTTAGTGTCTTTAAATCAAAATTGTTGACAAGAAGTGTGGTTGTATATTTATCATCGAATTTTACATTCTTTTTTAAATTATTAAATAAGCTATCTAGAGATGTACAATAAGCAATACCATTAATAAAAAAGAATAATATTAAAGACTTTATTTTCATTTTTTTATTGTTAAAGGGTTGTTAGAACTGTTATTTAAAATTACATCATTAACATAACTTTTTTGTCCAGTTGAATTATAAAATAGGATTTTTTCTGGTGAATTCTCAAATTTGATACTGTCGTTATAGTTCCCTAAGTTAACACCCCCAAGTCCAACATTAAAGAAAAAATTAAGGTTCTTACCACTTCCAAACATCCTGGTCATTCTATCTGTAAATAAATCATTTTTACCAACTAAACATCCGGAAAACACAACACTTCCTCCATTTTTAATTTTTGCAGATAAATTTATAAACGAAGAGTAATTATTATACTCTTTTTCTGTAAAACCCTCTGAGATAAACTCATCCTTAGTTAAATTTTCAAAATATGATAAACCAAAATTATCAAAACTTACTGTTTTCGGAACTCCTGCTCCCTCTGATGACACAACCCCTCCAATAGCTAATTTACCTTCATCGCTACCGTGACTTCTTATTACTAAATTATCAATTGTATTATCTTCATATTTTTCATTAACTTGATTATAACCATCCACTATATCAACAGCATACAAGATATCCCAGCCATCTTTTTTAGTTCCATTTTTCTGTAACAATTCTTTATTTTCATAACTCGTTATATAAATGAGAACATTTTTTTGAGGCCCTGTATCACTTTCATCCGGACACATCCCCGTAGGATCAATCAAATTAATCGGATTCTGCATCACATAGTTATACGGGTTAAAGTTAGGAAACTCTTCCGCCAAAGGATCCACACTCAACCAAATACTTATCTTAGGATCATAATACCTCGCTCCGGCATAATACAAACCGGTCTCTCGATCCAACTCATGACCCGTAAACTTCCAGCGGTTTTCATAATCAGCCGTTTGACTATGTTGTTCCGACATCGTCTCCCCAAAAGGTAAATTTAAGAAAAACTGGATTAATTAATTTACTCAAAAGACAGTGACATTT
>JAKLIH010000005.1 GCA_022709715.1 Patescibacteria group bacterium
GTCCAAAACACTAAATACCCAGAGGGGAGGACATTTCTATCTTGGAGAAAGGCGGACATTTCTATCTTGGATTGACAATCATCGAAAAGTGTAATTTATTGTGCTTATTTGCTATTGACATATCAACAATTATGTGTTAATATACAAAAAGAAGAACAAGGTTATCTTGCTCTTAAATCAATTTTAAGGAGGTGGCGTTATGCCACAAACTGCAAGGATCGTTGACGGTCCAGGTAAATTTGATCTCATGTTGTCACTATTTGACAACAAAGTGCTCATGTTTGAATTAGAGGGCGGCCAACAGGTTCCCGTTCGGGTACTCTCTATTAGAAAGGAAGACGGTTCCGGTGAGAACTGGAAGCTGAAGGGGGTATCGACAAAGTCGGGTAAAGATCTCAAGATTTATTACTCGACCCGGAGAAACGAAGGAACCGTTTCTCGAGAATAAAACGTACTATCCATGTTGGCCACGATGGCCAACATGGTTTTTTTATTTATTTTAAAAATAAAAAAGCCCAAGAGCGCTAGCTCAAGGGCAGTTTTGAAACGATAGATCATGTTAACTTCTTTTCTTATTACCATGTCTATCTCTTTTTTTCCTGGCGGTAGGATTCGGAACTTTTTTGTCCACCTTTTTTGCTAACACTTCTCGTTGTAATGCTGGCGACATCGATCCAAAACCACATCTTCCACACATATTCTACCTTCTTTCCTAAAGAACAAATTTTTATGCATTCATTGTATCATAAACTATATTGTTTTGCAAATTAAAACCCCTGAACAAAATCAGGGGTATAGAGGTGTTCCATTGTTTTTTTTATGCTGATAAAGAATTTTAACAATTCTAGGGCAGTTTGGTAAATTGTTTAATAGATGCGGATCATCTTCAATTAAGATAATCTTACTATCAAAAAATTGTTTAATAATTTTTCTAGCTTCAATGACTTTGAAATTCTTGGCATCTTTCCAGGTTATCTTCGTAGGCGCTAATAAGAGACGGGAGCTAAAATCAAAGTTTTTAGGCAATAAAGCTTTTAACTGATTTATTGTATACTTCCGATGTTTTTCTCTTCTGCATGAGATAAAGTATATTTCTGAATTATCTTCTATCTTTTCAAAAAATTCTTTAACACCTGGGAAAATTTCCATTTTAAAATTTATTCTTTGAAAACAATCCCAAATAAATCCACAAACAATTTTTTTACCTTTTTGTGGTTCGACATATAAAATGGGACAAATAAACTCGAATATTTTAACAATTGATCTGAAATAAATCAAACTGTTAACAATTGTTCCATCAATATCAAATATATACACTTTCTTTTTCATTTTTCTCCTTTCAAGGCGCAGATTATATTTGTCGATACTATACCATACTTTATTACTTTTTGCAAATTAAAACCCCCTGACCAAAGTCAGGGGGATATGTAGATCCGCTTCCTGAACGAGTTTAGAGCTTTGTGTCGGAATAGAATTAAAAAAGAGATAAACCAAATGCTATTGGACTAAACTTAAATTGCCACTTATTACAATAGGATTCATTCCCTCTATTTCATCTTTCAACATATTATTTGGTATTGGATTATAAAGAAATATTTTTTTATTTGAATCAAGACTTCTAAACATTTCTAAAAAAGTAGCTTCGCCGATATAATTAGGAATACCATTCTTTTCAAAGTTTAACACTAAGATCGCATCGTTATTTTTTATTAATTCTCCATCTTCTTTTAACATTTTTGATTTTCATTCTCTATATTCTGATTCTTTTAATAGTTTCATTTCTTCTTCTAAATTTGGTGTGTTATAGCCATTAGGAAAACTAACAATATGACCGAATCGTTCTAATTCTTCCTTAATAGGTAAAACTTTGTTAAAAAACATTCTACTGCAGCTAATAAATATTTTCATAAAGAGATATGATTATAAATTTATTTTTATAATATTATCCTATCAATTTTCTCTCTTTTTTGCAAACTAAAAAACTCTTGATTTTTGATATATTTTTTGATAATATATACAAGTCATTAATTAAGGAAATTTTTAAAACAACGCATTTAAAGTTTTTTATCTTTGCTCCGCGGTAGTTGAGTGGTACAACGCCTCCCTGTTAAGGAGGATTTCGTAGGTTCGAATCCTACCCGCGGAGCAAAGATAAAAACAAAATCACTTTTTAAAAAGTGATTTTTTATATATTCAATAGTTGAATGGCCCGTCTAAAATTATTTTAATTTGCAAAATACCAGTATTTGTGATATAATACTGAAAATTAAATTTGTACCTTAAAGGAGATGATTAAATGAAAAAGATATTTAAGTTTAGTTTATTAGGAAATAAACCAATAAATGTACAGGCTTTTATACGCTATTACAAAAAAGGTCGACGACGCATTGAGAGAAGTCGAAGCCTTGATAAAAATTTAACATTAGTTGATTTCCAACTAAATGCGATAAAAACATTCTTAATGGAGAACGGTTTTCCGATCATCACAAAAGATAAAGGTAAAATGGAGGAAACAAATTGGTGTATTTTGTTTTTTGATCCAGACGTTAATATTAAAAAAATAAATATATTGCGTTCTGGATATGGCGATCTTAAAGTAAATGGTGAAATATATACGGGTAGATATGATCGCCACAGTGTTGTGGATATTCCACAAATAGTAAAAACGCTCATTGAGATTGAAAAATATCGCATTGAGCTGATTACAAAAAAATCGTCATCATCGCCTGACGGGTGTTCATAAGAGCACCCGTCTTTTTATAGAGCAACAGTTCTAGAGCCAAATTCTATTTATTAGAATTTTTTTAATTTGCAAAAAATAAAATATATGGTACAATGTTTTTAATTAAATTTGTACCTTAAAGGAGATGATTAAATGAATAATGTATTTGATGGGAACAGCAAGAAGGTAACATTAATTAGAGTTTTAGAGTCCGTTTTTATAGGGCTAGTAACCACGGCAATAATTATCGGGATATTTGGTTTACCATTTTGGATGGACGTAGTAAAAGGAAATATTGAATTTTCTGGCACGATATTACTTTTCAGCATATTTCTCTTTTTATTGCTCTTCTTTATGAATTTTGGTTCGGATTGCCATTTTTTAGTTGCCAAGATCAACTGTGATAGCATTCTTGTTTCAAAAGATGGAACATCAACAAAAGTGATAAAAATATTTGAAAATGATGAGTTTTTTATGCGTAAAGATAAAATCTTTTGTCATCCCTGGGCATTACTTAAAATTCCAGAAAGAGGAGCAGCTAGTTTAATCATTCATTCGATCACAGAAAATCCAAAAATTCGTAATGTCTCGTGTTTTGTTGAGGTTATAGCAAAAAGAGAGATAGCTACCCTGCAGCAGCTCGTTGATACGTGGGGGATAGAAAAAGTTCCTGATTGGGAAATCAAGATTCAAAGTTTGCTTTATGATTTTGCAGAAAGCTTCTCTATTCAACTGGGAAAGCTTTTTAACCCATTGGACGATGAACAACAAAAAGAATTTGTGAAAATGATTCACAATTTCTTTGATGAAAAATTGATACCGGCAGGGTTACAAGTGAAATACGCCAATTTTGGTATTGTTTGATTATTTAAAACATCGATTAAAGGAGAAGCAAAAACTTCTCCTTTTTTCCAACCAAAAAATCTAAACATATCCAGAAATTGGAAGGAAACACACAACGCTGTCTGGCAGCGTTAGGATTCGTAGATTTCTGAATTACTTGACCGAACTATTTCACTTAGATTTTAGCATACTTGATGCATTTATTTGTTTTTTGATTTAAAATTTGATATACTAAACACATATAAAATTAATTAGTAATATGATCAGAAAATGAGAGACCATAGAATACGCTAAACCATCTTTAGATTTTGATTCTCTTCAGATCCAAGGAGAGGCAATTTTAGTTTCCGAGTCTTATCCTTTAGAGCTATTAATGAAAATATTATTTACTAGCATATCTTTAAGCCGGGAATTTGTTTTAGAAGAAAAAGATCAAAAATTAATTATATTTAGTCATCTACCAAAAGGCGTTCTTCGGCTAGAAAAAGTAGATGATTTTTTTATTAAAAACAATATTTATAAAAATGAATTGACTGATAATAAAATAGAATTACAAGAAATAAATGTAGAGGAATACTGGCTAAAATATAAAAACGAAAAAAATTACTTAAAAGCTATTAAAAAAACATTTGAGGAGATAAAAAAAGAAATTAAATTATCTGAAAAAACAATTATTATAGGGCCTTCTTTAAAACCATTAGTTCTTTTATTAGAGTATTATCTTTATGATAAAACCAATGAATTATGATACTCCGAAGATAATAAAAATATAAAAATATTTTAATGAAAAATTTTGATTTTAAAATTTTTAGAAACAATTTAAAAGAAAAAATTTTAAATAGTCCCGAGGAAGAAAGAAGGAATATTTTAAAAAAAGCCAAACAGACAGAAGAGTATAAAGAAGCAGAAAAACAATTTCTAAATGAACTACCCATTCAAAGATTTGAAAAAAGAATTAAAGAGGTTATTTTAAAAAATGATTCTTGTATTATAGTAGGAGCAACTGGTTCAGGTAAAACCACAGAAATCCCAGGTTATTTATTAGATGTTTTACAAGGCAAAGTATTGGTTACTCAACCTCGCCCCTTAGCGGCTAGTTCTATTTGCAAATATGTAGCTGCTAAAAGAAATGCTTTAGTTGGCCAAGAAATTGGCTATCAAATAAGATTTGATAACCATACTACTGAAGGTACTCGCTTAAACTTTATTACGGATGGTATATTTTTAAGAATTGTCCAATCCAACCCTCTTCTAGAAGGATATTCAGCCGTTATGATTGACGAGGCTCATGAAAGAAGCCAAAATATTGATTTTTCTTTAGGTCTGCTTAAAGAAGTCCAAGCCAAAAGAAAAGAAAAAGGATTACTTTCTTTAAAAATTATTGTTAGCTCGGCTACAATTGAAAAAGATAAATTTAGCCAATATTTCAATTCCCCATCCTTAGAAATTCCAGGTAGATTATATCCTGTGCAAATAAGCTATGAACAAATAAATCCTGAATTAAAAGAAATACCTTTTTTAGCCGCCAAACAAGTTCAAAATATCCTAGAGAAAAACTCTCAAGGCGATATTTTAATTTTTATGCCAGGGGAACAAGAAATATCAGAAACCATAAAAGAAATTAATAATCAAATCGTTAACAAAGAAAATATAGAAATCCTTCCTCTCTATGGTCAAATGGATCCAGAATCTCAAAACAGAATATTTCTTAAAAATGGAAAAAGAAAAATAATAGTTTCTACTAATATAGCTGAAACTTCTCTTACTATTCCTGGCATAGTTTATGTTATTGATTCTTGTCTAATTAAACAGATGCAGTATTATCCTGATAAAGGTATTCAATCTTTAGAAGTAATTCCTCATTCTCAATCTGGATTAACTCAGAGAGCCGGAAGAGCTGGCCGTATACAACCAGGTTTTTGCCATAGATTATGTTCTGAAAAAAATTTTAATAACTTAGTTAAATTCTCTACACCAGAAATTATTAGGTCTAATCTCGCCAATGTTGTCTTAGCTATGAAAAATTTAAAAATATCACCAGAAAATTTTGATTTTATTGATAAGCCAGAATCTAAAAATATTCAAGAAGCAATGGCTACTCTTACAGCTATAGGGGCCTTAGATCAAGATGGGAATATCACTAAAGAAGGAAAAATTATGAATGAATTACCTCTAGAGCCTCATTTAGGAAGAATACTGGTAGAATCAGAGAAATATAATAATACTGATACCATGGTAACTATAGCTTCTTTTCTAAGTGGGAAAAATGTTTTTGTTAGACCCAAAGAAAAAGCTTCTCAAGCTGATGAGAAACATAAACAATTTAAAAATTCTTCTTCTGATTTTCTTACTTTCTTAAATATTTGAAAAGCTTATGAAAAAAATAATTATAATTATAAATGAGCTAGCGATAACTTCTTAAATCCAAGAGTTTTAAATGAAATCAAAGAAATACGATTTCAACTTCTAAGAATTCTTAGAAATCATAATATCAGAGCTGAAAAAAATGAAGATCCAGATTCAATTGGTCTTTGCATCACCGCCGGTCTTTTGGATAAATTGTATTTTAATTCGGGTTCCAATATGTATACAAAAAAACAAGATGACTTTGGTTCATCAGCAATATATATTCATCCATCTTCGGCTTTATTCTTAGAGTGTCCCCCGATATTTGTTTGTAGCACAATACTTAAAACTAGCAAACCATTTGCTCTTAACTGTCAGCCAGTGAAAAAAGAATGATTATTTCCACTAGCTCCCGAGCTTTTTGATCTAGAATCATATCCTGAATATGATAGCGGAAAAGATGAAATAATTATGCATAATGTATATTCTCTTTCAAAAGGACGTGTCCGGGAAAGGGTATCAACAACAACAGAAGCAAAAGAATCAGAAAAAACTTCCAAGGTTTATTTTGAAGGTGATTATGATTTTATCAAAAACTATATTCCAGAAAGTAACAAGATTGTTTTTGATAATTTTAGCAAATTATATACCAAAGACAAACAAAAACAGGGATACAAATCATGAACTCGTGATCCAAATGAGTATTACATATTTTTATTAGATAAAATTTATTCTCGCAAAGAATTTTTACAATCTCTAGAGGACGGAAAGTTTAACTTGGAAGTTAAATTAGAGGATTTAATATCCATTGATGATCAACAACGTATTAATAAGGAAAATCCAGATGATATTATTATTAATAATACTACTTATCAAATAAAATATTCTTTAAATTGCTTTCATGAATATGGAAGAAGTATTGAAATTACAATGAAACCAGAAGATTTTGTTTTACTCCAATCATGACCTCAATTACCATCTCAAGAGCCATTAAATATTGCAATTGAACATACTAACAGCATTTATCAATCTTCAGGAGCAGACCTAGAGAGTTTGAAAAATAATATTTTAAAAGATATACAAAAATCTCAATTTTATCAAGCCAAAGAAAATGGTTTAATAAAAGAAAAATTTATTCCTGATTTCTCATTAGATAAAGATATTCAGTATTATTTAGATTCACCTATAGAATATGGGTTAAATCCCATTGATAAAAAACCTTTTTTAGCCTACTCAGGATTAGGTATTAATACAATTTCATGATCAGGCGAAAAAAAGTTGTCTATAGATGCTGATATTGATGATTACGATGATATTGATATTAAGATATATTCTAGATACTTTATCGACCCAGAAGAAGCTCAAAAAAATACAGAACATACTATCAAGATATTAAAGGAAAAAAATAAACAGGGTATAGTTGAACAAAATATTCCACAAATAACGGAAGAAATTGAAAAAATTAAAGAAGAATTAAAAGAAGTAGAAAATAAATGGATGTCTGACTATAAAGGACCATTACAAAATTTAACTGTAACTCATATATATGATTTACAAGATTTAATAGATCGTTGTGAAAGAGCTAAAGAAAGAAAGAGATGACTTGAATTCCAAACAACATTTGATCAACTTAAGGAATTATTACAACAATATGAAAAGGTAAGTCATAATATGGAAATGATTTCTCAGGCTGTTAGCGAATATTATACCAATTGTCCTGTTTGTAATCACCGTACTGGATCTCTATTTGAATGTTCGGAAAAACATCCTGCCGAAAAATTTCGAAATAATGAAAAAGAGTTTTTATTAACAGGAATTGTAAATGAAAGAGATGAAATAGTGGCTGGTGCAGTAGCTATTAGAAATGAAGGATCGTCATATTCTAGTTATAGAGTAGAAATATTAGCAAAGACAGATACTGGATATAATCGTCTAAATTATCTTGATGAGAATGTTTGAGATGGTAAAACTCCTTTTGAAACATTGCATCTTAAAGATTTTAATAATATAAATAATATAAAAACTATTCATGATCAACACCAACAAGAAATGATACGATACTATAATGATCATCCTTTAGAATATGACAAAGATGTAGAAAAACTAGAACGTGCTATAATCGAGAGTAAACAACATCATAAAGGGAAATTCAAAAAAGGTATTAATCCTATTAATGGTGAAGAATCTTGATATACAGAAATAAATAACACTCGTTTCTTTTTAGATTTAGTTACAAGTTCATTAATTCCTAGTTCAGAAAATCTAGAATATTTTTTCTATACTAAAAAATACAGTGGAGGTTCAGATTGTCGTGCCTATCTTATTGAACCATTACCAGAATATAAACCCAACAATAATGAGCCAGAATTAATAGACGATTCAAGCAAAGAGTCAGTAGCTGATCTTGTCGAACAGTGGAAACAAAAAAATAAAAAACTTTCATAAGCTTTATTCTGGCTGGTGCGTCAACTAAGATAGAAATGTGCTTCTCTCCAGAATAGAAATGTCCTCCCCCCTCAGATATTTAGTATTTTGAGTTTTTTCACTTTAAATTTTTAAATGCATTCAGAAAGAAATTTTAGTTTTAGTTTAAATGATTTGATTTGTAAAAAATATAGAAATATGGTAGAGTACTAATAATAAATTTGTTCTTTGGAGGTAAAATAAAAATGAGGAATTCTAGACTAATCAGCGAAGGATCACCCTGTGATACAGATTTTTTAGACGAAACTATGCAAACCACTGAAGATGCCAAGAAAAAGGGCAGGCAAGTTTGTCCAAATCACGAAGAGTGTATCAAGAGAAGTCAAGAGGAAGGTATCCGATGCGGGAGATTATTAGCTAAACAAATGGCAAATTTTATTTTGAATAATAAAAAGCCATATGTGGAAGCTATCGCTGAAGAAAAAAATGATTTCCTAGCAGATGAGAATATTCCAAATGGTAAATTTTGGGTCTGTGATGAGGAAAACAAATGGATTGTTGTTGAAGGAAAAATCAATGCAGTTAATTATGTTTTACAATTTGCACAAACCATCATTGACCTGAAATCCGGAGAGAGAAGACCGTTTACCCAAGATGGTATGAAAATGCCAGAAATGGGACCGGGAGATGCAATTCACAACGCCGTACTAGATTTAAATAATCTATACCGAGAAGTGGGGGCAAAACCTATTTAATTAGAGCTATTTGAATAATAGATAAGGAGAAGTAAAAGCTTCTCCTTATTTTTTTATAATATAAACCATAATAAATTTGATTCTTTTCTAATTTTTTCAATCCAAAGTTATAGACATGTCCAGTAATGGGAGCAATTCGAAACACTTGTTATATTGAACCATCGTATTGAATGGTTCTTTTATTGTAAATACTAGCTGTTTGTCATTTAGTTGTAGGTTCTGAAGTAAGAAATTCAAAAGTCGTCTTTTCTCATTCACTTCGGAACTATCAAATATCTCTCTGGCTTTTTTAGCCAAATTAAGCACTAAACTCGCAGTTAAATAGAAATCTTCATCGGCGTTTGTATATCTTGATATTTCTTCTTGAATTTCTATTTGTCTTTCTTTTCATTCTTTTAATTTGGCATCAAAAACATCCTGGGGAACTTTACCATCCGCCAGCAAATTAAAAGAAGCACTTATTCTTTTATCTATTTGGTCATATTCTTTATGCAGATTAGATAAAGCCAATTGGTGGAATTGGTCCTTATCTTGATTAGTCTTTTTTAGACATTCGGTTATTTCTTTAATTTGTTCATCCTCAAAACTTATACTATCCAAAAACTCATATATCGATGATAACAAATCTTCCTCTTTAATATACAGAACTTTTTTGTGGACCCTTTTATAATTTGTGCAATGATAATAATGATGTCCCTTAGATGTTTCGGGTGTTATCATACAGCCACATTCAGCGCAAGTAATTAATCCTCTAAACATATATGGTTTAGCTCCATATATAAATGGTTTCTTATGATATCCCAATAAAACACTTTGGCATCTGCTAAATAAGTCCTTGGAAATTAATGGTTTGTATTTATGAGAATATATTTTATTCTTAATTCTCATTACACCATAGTAAAAAGGATTATTTAATATTACATGTATCATGCTTTTGGTTAATGGTTTATTTCTACCGCTATTTCCAACCAATCCTAACTTTTTCATTTCCTCAACAATTTCTAATAGGGAATAATTGCCAGATGAATACATTTCAAATATTTTTATTATAAAGGGAGATTTCTCTGGGTCAGGAATAATATTTCTTTCTTTATCTTTCATATTTATATATCCGATAGGGGATTTACCAATTCATTCTCCAGCTTTAATTTTGTTCTCATAAGCTCTTTTTACATTATCGCTAATAGCATCGGAATAATATTTAGATAATCCTAATTGCATTCCAAATTGGAATTTTTGACCAGCTGATATGCTTGAATTAATAACAAGGTTATCGGAAACAAAATGAAGCTCAATTTTATCGGTCATCGCTAAATCATATAAAGTAGCTACCCGCTTATCAAATACATTACGAGAAAACCTGTCTACCTTATCAAAGCAAACTGCAGTTTTTTCTTTATTCGTTTTTGCTATCTCTATAATTTTATCAAACTCATTCCGCTTTACTTTATAAGCGCTTTCATCAAAACTAAATACCTCCATAATCTCGAGGTTTTTATATTGGCAATATTTTTTTAGACGTTCAATTTGGGCTGGTAAAGAATTACCAGCTTCTTTTTGCTCTTCGGTTGAAACCCGTGCCAAAATTAGTGCTTTCATATTAATAATTTAATTTTTACTTAAAAGGACAGCCCTGCTGTTGAATAGAGACACTTGATCCAGCAAAGAATCAAATATCACTAAACAGGACTGTCCTTTTAAAAAGGTGATAATTGTATTGCTGGCTATATCTCTATTCAACATCTTAATTATACCGTAATTTCATTTAATTTGCAAGTCAAGGAGATGGTTTTTCATTTTCTTTACTATTTTTAGGTTTATTATAATATTCTGGGTGATTTCGCATATCAATTTTAAGCAACAAATAAAAAAACTCTCTTAGATTTTGTTCAGTTTCAAAACCTTTTTCTCGATGATTATTAAGATAATCTAGGTTTTCTTGAATTTTATGGACTTGTTGCTTCAATTTCATAGGATATTGTTAAATTAAATGAGATAATTTTTTTATAACCATTAAGGATTGGACAAGGTATTTTTTAATTTTATAGCGTATTGGTAAAATACGTTTTTACTATACATCTCTTACACTACGTCCTGTTATTAAACTGATAAGCAGTTTTATTTGGTGTAGGAGTGTAAAGTGTAAGAGTTCTGGTGTGTAATAAACATATACATTAAAAATCTTACATTTCATTTTCTTTGTCGTTATCAGTGTTGTTGTCAGTTGGTGTAAGAGATGTAGGTTCGTCGGCTGTTTTACAGTAACTGGTATAAATGTTTTCTACTTTGTTTTTTTCAAACTGATATCTTACTCCGTCTTTAGTGCGGGGTTCTTTTCTAGACGCTAGGTTAAATTTTTTAATTGCTCAGCCAACTTTAACGGCTTTTTGTTTAGGGGTGTCTCCGGGTGCTCAAATTTCATTTTTAATTATTGAGCTTATTTCTATTGGAGCTAAAATAACCTCTATTTTGTCTTTTAATTCACTTAATATTACTTTAATAACTTCTTCTTCTAGCTCAGAAGGCTCGTACTCACTAAAGCTATACCTTGAAAGAAAATGTGACTTTGCTTCTTGTATTTTATCTTGCATTCCGGTGCTTTCAAAAACTACTTCAAATGGTAATCATAATTCTAAGCTTCTTCCCAAGATAGCTTTATTTTCTTTGTAAGATCGTTTTTTTATAAAATAGTAAGTGCTTACTAATTCGTATATAGCTATTAATAGGGTATAGAGCTTGCCTCTTATTTTGCGCCAATCTTCGTTGTCGTCGTCAGGGTCTGCAAAATTTCTCCGGCTTCTTATTAATGGAAGCTCTAAGCATCTATCTCTTAGGTCCTCGGGAAGCTCCCTAATGGATGCAAAAGCTTTTGGTCCAAATGTTTCAAGCTCTATAATTTCACGGTTTTTTCCTTTATCAAAAGCAATAATTCTTCTTTTGCCACCACTTTTTTTATAAGAATCAGCTAAAATATCTAATAAATCTTCTCCGCCTTTTCTTTCAAGGGAATCGGCTTGGTCAATTAGGCAGGTTCCTCTTAAGGCATCTACTGTATCGCCTAAAGCTGCTACACTTGGTCGAGCTTTTATGGCGTTGAAGCAAAGTTGAGTAAGCAAGCTAAGGCATTGACTTTTACCTGAACGCTTAGGGGCTTTTATGTGGAGGAATGGATAGGCATAAAAAATAGGGAAAAAATACGTTCCAATAATTCAGGCAGTTAGTAGATAGTAATTTATTTCTTGCCCCAATTCAACGTATTTTTTAGTAAGAGATAACATTTCTTCAAATATTGTTTTTGGGGACATATTTATTTTAGATTGGTTGTAGTATTTTGCGAAATCTTTTAGAGATTGGATGCTCCATTTTTCTTCAATTCGAATTAATTTTCTATTTCTTTTTTCAAAGTAGTAATTTTTTTCTTTTCTTTCAAAAGAATCAGCATCTGTAGTTTGAACAGTTCCATCGACTACTACTACAAAAATATTCTTTTCTTCTCTTGATTTTGAACGATAGCGAAAACCAAGAGTAAGGGTATTATCTTTTATATCCAAAGAGGGATGGAGGAACTCTCCATCAAATACTTCTATCTGGTCTTTGTTTTGTTGTATTACCTTAGAATCTTCTTGTGAAAGAGTATTCTCTAAAGCTTGTGAATCTTGATTCATATTAATATTCATTTATAATTTTTATTAATCGCCCCTTTAAGGGCTTATTTATAATAGGGTGGTATTTTATTGCTTAAAGCTAATAAAAACTCGTTTAAGGGGCAATTTATGCTTCAAAATGCCGTTCCTCAGCTATGTTTTAGGATTACTCAATATATATAATTGATCTAATAGGGTCTTTTTATCCTTTTTGTCATAATCATCCTTATTAACTAATTTATTAAATCAAATTTGGATACTTTCCTTATTAAACTTTTGTTGTTTTATTGCCTCAGCAAAGCATATATAAGAACTTCAATATGGGTTCTTATTTGATATATCGTCAAATCTTCGTTGTATTGATTTCATAATACTATATTTATAAACTATTATGGATCATTGATTTCAAGAGTTCGATTTTGTCAAATAATACTCTAGCGGGGACCATTAATTGCCCAGAGAAGTATTCATCGATCGTGTCTTCAATGTCGTATTCTTTTTTGATAATAAACAAAGCCTTGCTAGGATGTTCCTTATCTATAGAAGTTAATTCGAATCCAATACTTAGAAGAGATGCAACCAACCCTAAATCTGTAGAATAGAAATAGTTTTCCGTATCATTGAGGGGTATATATACAAGTTCATCTTGTTTTTGCCACATTTGTTGTTTGTTCATAATCGTTAATTTAGATTAATATTAATTTGTTAACTCGACTTTTATTTTTTCATAATCATTGTAACAAATACTCTCCAGATTACTTTAATGGAGTAATACAGAGTAAGAATTGTTATTATTAGCAGGATTTATTAATAAAAAAGAGCGTATTTAACGCTCTTCCAAATAGAAATTATTTTCGAAATTAAAACACTCTTCGTTACTCTTTTTCTAACCACATAGTTTTATGTTCTTTATTTTTGAATTTTATCAATCCTTGTAACCCCGTTTTATTTTTTTGAAGTTGTTTTTTAGCATAAGTTATAATCTCTCATTTTCTATTTTTAGATTGTGGTGAATATTCTTGTAAGTCTCTTTTTTTATTATCTTTGTCTTTTCTTATAGCTTCAAAAATACCTTCAATTGTTTTTTCAACTCCAAAATGAGGTTCACATAAACACTGTAGTAATCGAAAATGGCGAGAATCCTTTTTTCCAATTAAAATAGATTTTGTCCCTTTGCCAATAGTAAAATGCCCTAGATTCTTTTTGGTAAAAGTATAAGGGTCATTTTTGTCGAAGCTATTATTATTGTTGTTATCTGCCGTGTTTATGGCTTTCTCTTGTTCGATTTTTATAATAAAATTCTTGAGTTTCTTTTCCATTGTCAGATTAACTTTTATACCCGAATCTGAATGAAAGCCATTATTAGTTAACGGGTATACACAAAAACCGTTTATTTTTATGTATTTTTCTTGCTCTAATTCTGTTAGTATTTGTAATACTTTTACGCGACCATTATCAGAATTACCATAGTCTAATGATAAAATAAGATCTCGTTCTTTTTCTAGTTCCTTGCTTTTCTTATTTATTGTTTGGATTAAACGAGTTTTTTGTTTAGTTGATGAATATATGTTTTCTAAATCTAAACTAGATTTTTCATACTCTTCCATTTGATATTGTATAAATTTAGATCAATATATTTTACTTGCTTCTATTTCTATAAGCATCTGTATAATATAACCTCCGGGGCATATACTTCCATTAATTATTGTTTTTCCATTCCATTCAGATTTTTGTTGCTTTATATCTATTTTTTTTATTTCAATTCATTTGTCCTTTTTTAATTCCTCAATTTTATCAAAAACAGATTGTATATAAGGTAATGTAATTTTACCCATTTCATCCGCCAAGGTATCTATAGTATGGCCACCATAATTTAAGATAGTCTCTAGTTCTATATCATTAGAACATAATTCGTCTAATACTGAAATGTAAAATATTTGGCCATTATCATCAGTAAAATTATGCCATTGCTTGTTACGAAACAATCCATTAATTATACATTCCATTGCTAACACTGAAGGTGCTTTTTGAGTAGCTTGACTTAGAAGTGTAATTTTAGGAGTAAGCATTGTTTTATAACAAGCATATTTTTTATCAAATTCCGGTTGCTTTATCGTAATATCAAATACAGTTGTATTAAAAAGATCGCCACCCCTTAAAATATCGTTAACTGGCATACAATTAATTATTCCTTCATTTTGTAATAAATTTAACAGTTTTCTCTGAGTGCTTATATCGGGTCCAGAAATATATTTAGATACTTTTTTATCAAAATTTCTCAAAATAAATTCAATTTTTGAATTTTTTGGAACTAATAATGCTTCTTTTTTTAGCTCTTGTAAAATTCATCAAATCCTTTTGTTATGTGTATGTTCAGGATCCATAGTATTTTAGATTAATAATCATTTAATAGTCATTGAGTATCATTCAACATCTAAATTATACCATATTTTTAGGCTTAATTCAAGAAATTTGCTTGTAAAAATACTATTTTTGTGGTATTATTAATATATTAGAATTCAAACTATTATATTAATATTATCATTAAAATTAAAGTATGAAAAAGGCATCAAACAAAAACCTACACAATGCAGGCAAAGCTAAAAAAGATGAATTTTACACCCAACTTATTGATATTGAAAAGGAATTAAAGCATTATAAGGAGCAATTTCATAATAAGGTGGTATATTGCAATTGTGATGATCCATTTGAAAGCAATTTTTTTAAGTATTTTGCTATTAATTTTAATGCTTTGGGATTAAAAAAACTTATCGCGACAAGCTATAAACCATCTCCAATTGCTAATACTCAATTAGGATTGTTTGGGGAAGATAAAATGACTAGTGCGCCAAAGGGTCGTCCAAACATAACGGCTAATAAATTTATTATAAATGAAGTTAGTGATCTTAATAATGATGGTGCATTTGATTTAGACGATATTGCAGAACAGCTCAAGGCGAACAAAAACAATGAATGGTCACCTCTAGAAGGGGACGGAGATTTTAGAAGCAAAGAAAGTATTGAATTATTAAAACAATCGGATATTGTAGCTACTAATCCGCCTTTTTCTTTATTTAGAGAATATGTTGCACAATTAATGGAATATAAAAAGAAATTTTTAATCATTGGCAATATAAATGCGATAACTTATAAGGAAATATTCCCATTAATAAGAGATAATAAAATGTGGATAGGTGAAAGCATGAATGGCTCAAATCGTTGATTTGAGATACCAAATTATTATGAAAGTTATCATAAAATTGAAAATGGTAAAAAATATGCTTTTGTTCCCGGGGTGATGTGGTTTACAAATCTTGATACATCAAAACGTCACGAAAAAATAATATTATATAAAAAATATATACCATCAGAATATCCTCATTATGATAACTATGACGCGATTGATGTTTCTAAAGTAGTTGATATACCAATAGATTGAGGTGGGGTTATGGGTGTGCCAATCTCTTTTGTAAATAAATATAATCCTGACCAATTTGAGATTGTTGCTCTTGGCAATAGCCGGGATAATTTTACACCAAACAAAACATATATTAATCCCAAAAAAATTATGAAAAACGGTGCTATATTAAATGGGAATGCTATAAATTGTGTTTTAGCTATTAATAAGTCAGATAAACCAATTGATACTATACATTACACAAGCGATAATAGTAATTATTTATTAGCACCATATGCACGCATTTTAATCAAAAATAAAAAAATAAAAAAATAATATGAAAATTGAACTACATAAAATTCCAATTAGCAAGGTGATAGCGGGTTATAAAGACAATTTTGAAGAAGGTGTGGTAGCTTATAATAACAAATTAGATATTCGCCCAAAATACCAACGAGAGTTTGTGTATAAAGAAAAACAACGAAATGCTGTAATAGAAACTATTAAAAATAATTTTCCACTAAATGTAATGTATTGAATGGTTAGAGAAGATGGCGGCTATGAAGTATTAGATGGCCAACAACGCACTATTAGTATTGGGCAATATGTAAACGGTGAGTATTCTCTTAACGATCGTTTTTTTCATAATTTAACAAAGGAAGAACAAAATATAATTTTAGATTATGAATTAATGATTTATTTTTGTGAAGGCACAGATGTAGAACGTTTGGATTGATTTAGGATTATTAATATTGCTGGTGAAAAATTAACAGAACAAGAAATACGTAACGCTGTTTATACAGGGCCGTGGTTAAGTGATGCAAAACTTAAATTTAGCAAATCAAATTGTGTGGCATATCTTTTAGCAAATGATGGTGGTAAATTAGTAAGTGGATCTCCAATAAGGCAAGATTATTTAGAAACTGCGATCTCTTGAATCAACGATGGTGAAATAAAAGATTATATGGCTAAACATCAGCATGATAAAAACGCTGAAGAATTATGAAAGTATTTTCAAAAAGTGATTGCGTGAGTAAGGAGGGTTTTTATAAATTATCGCCGTGAAATGAGCGATGTAAATTGAGGTGAATTGTATAATAAATTCAAAAATGAGAAATTAAATGTTCAAAATTTAGAAACTGAGATTAAAAAACTAATGCAAGATGAAGACGTCACAAAAAAATCCGGAATTTATCCATACGTTTTAACTAGACAAGAGAAACACCTTAATATTCGCTCATTTACAGAGAATATGAAACGTGAATCATACGAAAGACAAGAAGGTATTTGCCCAATGTGTAGAGATAAAAAACACTGAGATATTTTTGAAATGGAAGCTGATCATATAACGCCTTGACACGAAGGTGGAAAAACAACAGCGGAAAATTGCCAAATGCTGTGCAAAGAACATAATCGTAGAAAATCAGGAATCTAATTAAACGTGAAAAGAATATATTGAGGGAATACAATCTTATTATAGAAATAATAATTTGAATTAAAAATATGGTAAATAAAATGATAACAATTTTTAGTTTGATATTAGGCATCCTTGGGTTTATAGCGACTTTTGTTGGAACATATTTAACATATATATCTATAGTTAATCCTATAATACGTTTTAATAAGTTTTTGAAAAATAAAAATGGATGAGAAAAATTTATTGGAGTTGAGCCGAATCTCTATTATTATCGTTATAAAAGATACCCTAGTTTTCAGATTGTGATTGATTGAGACAATCCAGTTGTTGAGAATTTTCACGAGGAATGGATGAACGAAACGTTGTCTTTTGATAAAACCAATAGTGATTCCCATCTTGTGAGATTTGAGGTTAATGGAATGTTATTAGATAAAGAACTGTTTGTTTCTATAGACGGTCATCGTTGATTCGTTCCTGTTCCAAAAGCAAAAGTATCAAAAGAATATGAAAGGAGTTTCTATTATAGTATGAGGCAAATATATCTAGCAAGTATCATTGGCAAATATTATTATGAAGAAACGGATATTTATAGTTTTGCCAAAACACAGAAAAAGCAGATTGAAATTAAAAAATATTAGGATTGAATTTATGGAGAACAAATGGTTGATAAAAATTCGAGATACATATAAACTGGAAAAGTTTACTAATTTTATTGGTCAAATTTCAAGTTTAGGGGTAAGTGTAATCGTCATAAACTACGCAACAACAGTTCGACGATATTATTATTTTGCATGTTTACAAAATAATTTATTTTCAGAATGTTTACAAGAAGCTTTATATAACGAAAAAAATGCCGAATATGAGTATAATGTGCCGATGGCGCCTTTTGCCAATGCCTTTGGTATATATACTTTAATCAGAACGAGTTTAGAAGCTTGTCGAAAATTATGTGATGCCTGTCTTAAAACATATCTTAATAAAGAGCTGATAGAGTATAGAGAATCTCATAAAAAGGAGATACAAAATATTATTAATATAGCGAATGATATGATCAAGCATCCTATAGTAAACAATCCGCCAGAAGAAAAAACCAAGATATCTCTGCCGTGCAGTTATGGTATAGGGGGCGATATAGGTTTTGATTTATGAGAATGAGAAGAAAAAGATTGGAAATTATCCACTAAAATAGTTAATCCAGGCAAGGATATTAAAATAGTGAAATCTTATTTTGAAGGAATGGCAGATATTTTAATGAAATTAAAAACTTAATAATTTTGTTTATAATGAATATAACAAAAGAGCAATTAAAAGAATACATACAAATTCAAAAGAAAATTCGGGGGGTTGAATTAACTCAAGAAGTTGCATTGAAGGAAGCTCAAAGTCTTTTACTATTTGTTAAAACAGTAGGCAAAAGCCGTTATGAAAAACCGAAATTTATAAAAGGAATAAGAAATAATATAGTTTAATCGTCATTATAATTAATATTTTTAATTAATATCGTATGGGAAATATAACATGTCCATTTTGTGGAGAAATGCTAGTTGATATTGGAGGAGCTTCGAGTGATCACTATATGTTTATAAGAAAAGATTCTTTGGGATGAGAGATGAAAGTATATGGCTGTAGGAACAATGTCTATCATTCAGATAGCAGATTAGAACAGAAAGGATTTTTTATTAATATTAATGATGTTTCGTATGGTCCATATGAACAAATTTCAGATACCATTATGGCTAGTTGTAATCCAGAAACAAATTATTTTGGATTTATATACAAGCAAGGAGATAAGTATTATGCAAGGATTAATGAAAAGATTTTTGGACCATACAATAAAACTCCATTCTTAATATTTGACAATGGTTATATTATAACAACTAACAAACCGAAAGAATATATAGAGTGAGAAGAGGATTCAGAAGAAGAGAATATGGAAGATGATATAGACTGGTATAATTGGGATGGTGAGTATGGGTATTATGAATATTTAGAGTTAACGGAGGGGCCTGAAAGTGTTGGGCGAGGTTTTTATATGGGTTGTGGCATGTATGAATCAACGTGCGATGATTATTCAGTATTATATGATGAAGAAAACCCTTATTATGAAAATGTTAAAAATTGTAAACTTAGCGTAGACGAATTGTTTGATGGATAGTGTGTATTTTGAAGTTAAAAATAAAGCAAAAAGAAAGCCGGCTATTTTGATTATGGATTATGTTTCCAATTTAGAGGCCGAGCTTTCCGAATAATATTATAATTAATAAAAATATAAATTTTTTAACTATGGAAAAAATAAATGGGAGAGTTTTTAGGTGTTTTGGCGGATTAATCATGGTCGCAGGATCCTTGTTGTTTTTTTATAATATAGTGGGCTTTTCTTCTTCTTATACTTGTAACACAGGTGGTATAAAAAGTTTGCAGCTTGTTTATAAATGTGAGTCAAATATTGTTGCGCAATATAATTACGATAAAGAAACGAGGGTAAATTTAAGTATTGGGGCAGCGTTATTGGTGTTAGGATCATTAGTAATTAAAGAGTCACAAAATTCCTAACTTCATTTTCAATAAATTTCCAATCCAAAGTTCTAAAGGCGTTCAGGATTGGGAGCTACGTACCCTTGGCTTTTGTCAGGGGATTTTAATTTGTAAAAAATATAGAAAATTGGTACACTTTATGCATATCAAAAAATATTTTAATGTTAAACATTATGAAGAATATATTTTTAATAATATCGACTATATTTGGTTTTTCAACATTCATTATAGGTATTTATAGTATTATCAAGGGTCATTTTAGACCGCAAAGAATGACTCGCTTTTTATTGCTTTTGAATTCTATTTTATTCGTAGGAACTTTATTTGCTCAGGGCGATAGAAATGCAATTTATTTAGCTTTGATATATTTTTTAGGATCTTTGGTTATATTTATTCTTTCTCTTAAAACTGGTATAGGTGGAACAACAAAACTAGATGTTACTATATTATTTATGGCGATAATTTCTCTAATTGTTTGATATACAACTAAAAACCCCGTTTTAGGATTAGTAATGTCCATTGTAACTGATATAATTTCAGTGTACCCGACAATTATTAAAGCTTGAATTTTACCAGAAACTGAAGAATGAAGATGTTATTTAACAGAAGTGCTTGCTAGTTCATTTAATATCCTTTCTCTTTCTGTTTTTACGTTTGGGAAAATAGTTTATCCATTATATATATGGATCATTAATGCAGTTATTGTATTGATTATTGTTTTAAGACAAAAACAATTAAAACACAAATAATTTATATTTTTTATTTAGTCCCTAAATATAGCGAGATTAATATTTTGATTTTATCTCAATCCAAAGACCTAAACTCGTTCAGGAATGGTAAAGAAATTTTATATGCTTAATAAAAATCAAAGATATCGCTGTAAATTGCATTATTTATACAAATATGCTAATGTTAAAAAAGTATATTAAATTCTATAGATAAAAAAAGGAAGGTATGAATGAAAAAAATAACATCCAGTGGTCAGTATTTTATTAATTGTGTAACCGTCACAGGAGCGGACGACTATAACGATCCTAACGAAATGGCGGATATTTTTTCTAAGTATCCGTTCGTTGAATTTGGGATATTGTTATCCAGCGATCGTCTAGGTAGTACAAGATTTCCGTCCATTAACTGGTTGAAAAAATTGTATGATTTTACTGCTTCTGATAGAGTTCATTTAACCGGCCACAATATGATCAATTTATCTGGACATATTTGTGGTAAATGGGTTAGAGAACTGTGTGTAGGGTCAGATAAGTTTTTCGAAGAGATGGATCCTGTTTGGAGAATGTTTAGGCGTTTCCAATTAAATTTTCATGCACAACCGCATGAATTTTTGGAAGACAGGTGCTCAAATGTAATTAAAAAATATTTGCCATCAACACCTATCATTGTCCAAATAGACGGAGTAAACGATCACATTCTTAACGATTTGCGATCAAAGGGTGTTAACGCTATTCCATTATTTGATAAATCCAGTGGAGTGGGTTTATTACCAGATCATTGGCCGCTCCAATCGGTTGGTGTCTATAGCGGTTACGCCGGAGGGCTTTCTCCAGAGAATCTAGCAAGGGAAATCGTAAAAATTTTTAATGCAACTTGTGGACCAATTTGGATCGACGCCGAGACTCGGCTAAGGTCATCCTTTGGTCATGAAGGCGCCAGAATCGGAGATCGTTTTGATCTTCAGAAAGTTTGTTCATTTTTAGAAATAGCAAAACAGTGGATTGTCTAAATTCTAAGAGTAGATAAAACATCGGTATAAAAAGGGGTCAGATTTCATCGCCCCTTTTTTAATATTTGTTTATTTTTAATTCAAAGCTTTAAATATAAATTGAGTTTGGAATGACAAATGATTCGCGGCTTTTATCAAGAGTTTTTGTTGACGAATAGTAATAATTGTGATATAATAATCAAAATTCAATTAGTTCTTTGAAAGGGGCAAAACATGAAGAAAAAAATAGATAAAATTCCGATTTTACTTGGTTTATATGCAATCTGTTTTTGTATTAGTATATTTTTATATCTGGGATCTATGATGTGGTGGTCGCAGCAACATTTGATTATTTACAAAATAATTCCAGTGGCATTACCTATATTATTATGGCTAGCAATAACCAAATTGTTAGCTATGCAAAGAAAAGCCAATGAAAATAGCAATTGTTACGAAGGCGCACTGGCTTTGATAGAAGCACCTTTTTTTGCAGTTCAATTTTTATGCTTTGTTGGTTTTATTTTTTCTTTGCTTATTTTATGCGCGGAATAGACATGGTAACAAACATGCTTAACTATA
Organism: Patescibacteria group bacterium; assembly: GCA_022709715.1. GTDB lineage: Bacteria > Patescibacteriota > Minisyncoccia > UBA6257 > JAKLIH01 > JAKLIH01. Next base: position 22,380 of record JAKLIH010000005.1, read on the forward strand.
AAATTTTGTAAAGGACGGTGATATTGAGATGATGATATTGATGATGATATTTATGGGCACGGCAAAAATAAAGATCAAAAAAACTAAAAAAGCGTTTAAACACGCCTATAACAAAAGTAGACCAAATCAAAGTGCAAAACGCAAATATCGATGAAGCCAGAAGGGAAAGCCAACTGGCTTTTCCGTTTTTTTATGGTTTTTAAGAAAAACTTAATAAGCCAATGGCTTTTTTTATTAAATTATGCTGTAATGTATATAATAAAAATATTAATTAATTTATCATGATCATAAAATCAATTTATACATTATTTTTGGCGCTATTAATTGCTTTATTCGTTGGCTTAGGAATTGATAGTTTTTATCAGGGGCCAATTCGACCTGAGTATCCAGTTGAATTAAATTTTGCTAAACAAAATTTAGAACCAACTGTTGAACAACAAAATATTGAAAAAGAATATTATGAAAAACAAAAAGAATATGATGCATTATCTAAAATCTATAATCGCAATGTTTCTATTATTATAATTATTGCGTCCGTTATTATTTTAATTGTTAGTTTAACCTTTATGGCTAAAATAAAAATGATGGCCGATGGGATTTTGTTAGGAGGTGTTTTTACTACTACTTATGCTATTATTCGTGGCTTTATGAGCGATAGTTCTTCTTTTAGATTTTTAGTGGTAACTATTGGTTTAATTATAGCTCTAGTTTTGGGCTATATCAAATTTATAAAACCAGTCAAGAATAACTAATTTACCAATTTAAAAACCTCAGGCATTTACCTGAGGTTTTTAAATTTTGACAAACTGTATGAATTATGATACTATAATCTCATAAATTTGTTCTTTAGAAAAGGAGAAAAGCACATGATAATTATTGGCGAAAAGTTGGTTGATGCAGCGGTTAGACTCGCAAGCCATAGTATTGAGAAAATACTAGATGATCCTCGTTTTGTTTGGGGACCTAAGTATGTTCATGTTACTGTTTTATTGCCAGAAGAACATTATTCATATGTTATTGGTAATGAAACTGAATGGGATCCAAAATGGCCAGAGGAGCCATGCGATATCAAGGCCTTGGCTTTTGAGAAAGCCAGAATTGCAAGAAGAGAGAAAAATGACACGAGTGTTTTGCGTGATTATGCTCCCTGGTTATTCAAGCAAGGCGAGAATTCATACGCTGGAGGCATATATTATGGCAATATTAGTATTGGCGTATCAGGTGCGAACGAAAACACTGATGAGAATATTGCCAAGATTATCATGACTTGCATTTTTTTGCATGCCCACGCGAAGGCAGAAGAATTAAAAAAAAGTTCTTAACTCTTCTGCACATTCAAAGGGCTCCGACACCGTGTTGGAGCCCTTACCCATTTTTGACATTTGTTTTTTAGTGTGATATATTTGACATAGATTTTTTAAAACAGAAAGGAGAAAAATGCCAGATTATAAAAGTTCAGGAGTTGATTATGATATGTTAGATAAATTTAAAAGGGAAGCTCAACAAGCTGCGCAACGCACAGCTAACAATGTTCAAAGATTAGGCCTAGCAACAGTAGAAAACATTCGTGGACGTAGTGCTTTCGTTCTTAAAAACAGCTCGACTTTTCCAATTCCATTTATAGGTCATGTGGAAGAAGGCCTAGGCACAAAAAATTTAGTGGCTGATCGGATGTCTCAGTTAACTAAAAAATCATATTATTATCAAATCGGGCAAGACACAGTCGCCATGATTGTTAATGATATGATTTCTGCCGGAATATTGCCGATATCTGTAGCAATGCATTTGGCCGTTGGTAATTCAAATTGGTTTTCCAAAAATCAAGACAATGCCGAATCTTTAATTTCGGGCTGGGAACATGCCTGCAATTTATCCAGGTGTGTTTGGGGTCCAGGCGAAACCGCTACTCTTCGAGATATCATTTATCCTGATGCAATTGAGCTGTCCGGTTCAGCCATTGGTATAAATGAACCAAACGGAGCATTGATACTTGAAGAAAACATTCGCGAAGGCGATATGATAGTATTTTTAGAAAGTTCTGGTATCCATGCTAATGGATTAACTTTAGTGAGAGACATTGTTAAAAAATTATCAAATGGTTATCTTACTAAATTGCCCAATGGCAAGACATTCGGCGAAGAGATTTTAACGCCAACACCCATTTACGTAGGCGTAGTAGAAGATTGTTTCAACAGTGGAATCAAAATTCATTATGCCGAAAACATCACTGGTCATGGTTGGCGCAAATTAATGCGTCCGTTGGCTCCGTTCAATTACATTATCGAGCATTTGCCATCGCCTCATATTATTTTTGACTTCCTTCAAGAACATGGTCAAATCAATGACCTTGAGGCTTATGGCACTTTTAATATGGGGGCCGGATTTGCTTTATATGTGCAGAGTGATGATGTTACAAAAGTAATCAGTATCGCCAAAGAAAATTCTATCGAAGCGTATCGAGCTGGTTACGTTGCAAAATCTCGGAATGCTGAAAAAAAAGTTATTATTTGTCCAAAGGACTTAGAGTATACTCAAGATACTCTAAAAGTTCGTTAGGACAGATGAGATTCGTTATTATTAATAGTAGCGAATCTCTTTTTTTATTTTTGACATTTGTTTTTTAGTGTGGTACACTAGTTATTACTGTATTTAAATATTAAATTATCTAATTATGCTATCAAAAATCACAAAAGCATTGAAAAAATGATTAAAATCACCGTGAAATACTACTAAAAAATTATTTAAAAACAAGCGTTTTGTTTTAATATTTATTATCGCTTTGGTTTTATTATTGATTATTATTTCATCAAGTTTTAAGAAAAAATCAATCGAAACAGTAACTATTGAAAAGGGGAGCGTTATCCAAGAAGTAAGTTTAACTGGTACCGTAAAACCTACTAGAAATATTGATTATGCTTTTGACCGTTCTGGCAGAGTATCAAAAATTTATGTTAAAACTGGCGATCTTGTAAAACAAGGACAAATTTTAATGAGTTTGGATAATGGTGATGTTTATGCTCAATACAAGCAAGCCCAATCAGCTTTAACCATTCAACAAATTAAATTAAATGATTATTACAATGGTGCGCGTCCGGAAGATTTGCAAATTGCTCAAAATCAATATAACGATGCCAACCAAAAATTAGATGTTGCTTACAAAAATATGTATAGCTCATTATTTTCTGATTACAATACCGTTAATAGTTTAATTAGAAATAATTTATTATCAGTTTTTTCCTACATGGGTGATTGAGAGGCAACTAGTCCAGTTTATAATATTTCCTTCAAAACTTGTTATGCTGTAAATAGTACCAATTCTCCTTTAATTTTACGTAAAGAATACGAAAACACTTTAAACCAATGAAAACTTGAACTCGATACTTTAACCAACAACCATGCCAGCATTTATCTTCAAGCTTCAAAAAATAAAACCTATTTAGACGATGCTTATTATTTGCTTAATAGCATCAGCAATGTCATTGATCCAGTTAATTGTAATATTTATGGTGGGACCGACAAGACTACCATTGACGGTTTGCGTTCAACTATTGATTCGGTAAAAACAAGTATTGAAACCACTCGCGCCTCTTTGCTTTCCGGCAAGAGTTCACTTGATACTTTAGATTTAGCTTTTAACAATGCTTCACAAAATCTAGAAACCAAAAAACATCCATATACAAATGAAGATATTGATACTCAAAAAGCTATCGTTGATCAAGCCAAAGCTAATGTTGATAATTATTTATCTCTTTATAATAAAACTTTAATTTACGCTCCATTTGATAGTAAAGTCACCAAAATTGTTCCCGAAGTTGGTAACATTATCAATGCTAACTCAACCGTTATTTCTTTAATTGGTGGCGATACTTATCAAATTGAAACCTATGTGGCCGAATCGGATATTGCTAAAATAAAAATTAATAATTCGGCTAAAGTTACTCTGGATGCTTATTCAAGTGATATTATTTTTGCGGCCAAAGTTTTACAAATCGATTTATCGGCCACTGATATTGAAGGTGTTGCTAGCTATAAAACAATTCTTAAATTCGATAAAGAAGATCAACGCATTATGCCCGGTATGACTGCTAATATTGATATTGTATCCAACAAAAAAGAAAATGTTATTTATGTTCCTAGCCGTGCTATTATTACTAAAAATGGCAAAAAATTTGTAAAATTAATTATTGATAATAAAAATAAAGTTCAAGAGACCAATGTTGTTGCTGGCATTCGCGGTAGCGATGGCCGCACTGAAATTATTTCTGGTCTACAAGTTGGCGATAAAATTATAATGAATTAACATGTCTTTAATCACAATAAAAAATTTAGTTAAAATATATTCAAGCGATGGTGTAAACACTCAAGCCCTTAATGGTATTGATTTAGAAATTAATGAGGGCGAATTTGTGGCTATCATGGGGCCTTCTGGTTCGGGTAAATCAACTTTACTTCAAATATTAGGATGTCTTGAGCGCATTACCTTTGGGCAATATTTTTTCGAAGATAAAGAATTGAACACTTATTCAGACGATGAATTAGCTTTTATTCGTAATCAAAAAATGGGATTTATTTTTCAATCCTTTAATTTGCTTCCACGTTTAACTGTTTTTGAAAATGTTAAATTGCCATTAATTTATACCGAAAATTTAAAAGATTTTGAAAAAAATAAAATTGTGGATGATTTAATTACTTTAGTAGGGATTAACGAAAGAAAAGATTATCGTTCAACAAAATTATCGGGTGGCCAAAAACAACGAGTAGCTATTGCTCGAGCCTTAGTTAATCAACCCAAGATTATTTTTGCCGATGAACCAACTGGCAGTCTGGATTCAAAATCAGGAGAAACTATTTTAAAATTTCTGCAAGATTTAAACGACCAAGGTCATACTATTGTTTTAGTTACTCACGAATCCGAAGTAGCCGAATCAGCTAAAAGAATTATTTATATTAAAGATGGTTTGATTGATCGCGACTGCCTGGTTACAAATCGTCGTATTGTTAAAGAACAAGGATTTAATAAATAGGAAGAGTAATTGGTAATTAGTAAGTAGTAATGAAAAGAGTAAATGGTAAAAAGTAATTAGTAATATAAGGAGTAAAAAGTAATTGGCAATTAGAAAAACAATGGTAAGGCAATGGTAAAACCCACCACGACCAACCAGAGGTTGGTGTGGGCCTGCCTGCCGGTAGGCAGGGGCTAGCAGTGGTAAAGCAATAGGAAAGAGTAAGTAGTAAGTAGTAAATAGTAAATAGTAATTATGTATTAATTTTGTATTTTTGATTTTCAGATTTGACTTTTGACTTTTGAGATTTGAGTTTTAAATTTAAGAATTAAATTTATTTATGAATATCAGTGATAATATAAAAATGGCCTATAAAGATATTATGGCCTACAAATCAAGATCGGTCTTAACGGTTTTAGGTATTGCCATTGGCATTACAGCTATTATTTTAGTTATGGCTATTGGTGATAGCGCTAAAAAATCTATTATTGGTCAAATTCAATCATTAGGCGCTAATAATGTTTATATCATGCCTGGCAAAATGCAAGATATGATGCAAAGCGGTGGCACTGGCCAAGATAGTTTAAAAGAAAAAGATTTAAAAGATTTAAATAATACTGCCAACGTTCCCAATATTATTAATGTCATTCCCATTTCTACTGGTTTTGGTTATGCCAATTTTGAATCCGAATCCTATAGAGTTACTATTATCGGTAGCACTCCTGAAATTTTTGAATTAATGAAAATTAATATTGAAAAAGGTGATTTATTTACCAGCGAAGAAGTTGATTCAAAAACATCAGTCGCCATTATTGGTCCCAAAGTAGCCAAAAAATTATTTGGATTAGATGATCCAATAAATCAAAAAATAAAATTAAAAGATATAAATTTTAAAGTTATTGGCGTCACTGAATCTAAGGGGCAGTTTGGTGGGGTAAATTATGATGATTGTGTTACTATTCCTTATACAACACTTCAACAAAAAATTTTAGGTGTAAAATATTTTCATGAAATGATTGCTAAAATTGATTCTGAACAAAATGTAAAAACCGCTATTTCGGATATGGAAACTGTTTTAAGAAACAATCATAATATCGACGATCCTAAAAAAGATGACTTTTCAATTCAAACTCAAGAAGATGTGACTAAATCAGTAAATAGTGTTTTAGGCGTTTTAACCGTTTTGCTTTCTTCCGTTGCCGCTATATCTTTAATTGTCGGTGGGGTAGGTGTTATGAACATGATGCTCACTTCAGTAACCGAAAGAACTAAGGAAATTGGTTTACGCAAAGCTTTAGGTGCCACCAATAAACATATCTTATTTCAATTTTTAACTGAAGCCATGTTACTCACATCCGGTGGCGGTTTATTTGGTATCTTTTTTGGTTTTGTTTTGAGCTATTTATTAATTACTGTGTTTAACATGACTGGAACTTTTAATTTTGTATTTTCTTTTCCAATATTTGGTGCTATATTAGGTGTTTTAGTTTCAGCTGGAGTTGGTTTTACTTTTGGTATTTATCCGGCCATTCAGGCCTCGAAAAAAAGTCCAATGGATGCATTACGTTACGAATAATATATATTAAAAACCACCTGGCTTTAGCCAGGTGGTTTTTTGACAATCAAATTGAATTGTGATACTATAATTCTATAAATTTGTTCTTAAAAAATTAAAAGTCGACGGACTTTAAACGTATAGGAGACATAATGGGAGATATAATTCAAAAAGGTGTTTTATTAACAGAAGGTAAGACGAAGAAGATTTTTGAGGTAATCAATTATCCTAATTCAGTTATCATCCAATCAAAAGATGATATCACGGCTGGCGATGGTGCTAAGCATGACATTATTGATGGCAAAGCCATCCTTGCCAATGAAGTTACCTGTAATGTTTTCCGCCTGCTTAAAAAATGCTATATTCCAATTGCTTTTCAAAAGCAACTTAGCGACACAGAGTTTGTTTCTAAGCGCTGTAACATGGTACCATGGGAAGTGGTCATTCGCAGAAAAGCTCTTGGATCCTATCTTAAAAGGAATCCTCATTTTAGCAAGGGTCAAATTTTTCCGAAGCTTATTTTCGAATTGTTTCTTAAAACGTCCGGGAAAAAATGGAAAGGGAAAGATATTCCATGTGACGATCCTTTTGCTATCATATCTCATGATGGCAATCATATGGAATTGTTTTTACCAGATCAATCACTCAGCCAACAATCATCGTTTTTAGTCTTAGATGATTTTCCATTGAAAGATCAGACGAAGGTGGTTGATGCAATTAGAAACATAGCCATGGAGGTTTTTCTGATTTTGGAAGAAGCTTGGCGACTCCAGGGAAGAGAACTTGTTGATCTTAAGTTGGAGTTTGGTTTTGATGAGGATAATCAGCTTTTATTAGCTGATGTCATTGACAATGATTCATGGCGAGTACTTCACAATGGTCAAAATATTGATAAGCAACTCTATCGTGATGGAGCTGACCTCAATGAAGTTACTGCCAAATATCAAGAGGTAGCAGAACTTACTGGTCGCTTTGAAATACCGCGCCAGCAAATTATTTTGTGGCGTGCATCCCCTAAAGACGATTTGCTAGATTTTTCATCAGTTATTTACGAAATTAATGCTGGCAATTGTGTTTTTCAGACTACAGTCGTGACTTCATCTCTTCATAAAACACCTGTCCAGGCAATAGATGAATTGATAAAAAAAATTCAGGAAGTGCCTGATTCAGTGGTCATTGCTTATTGTGGCATGAGCAATGGCGCCGGACCAACATTGTCAGCTCATTGCACGGTACCAGTAATTACCGTGCCAGCGAGTTGGAAAGATTTTCATGAAGACGTTTGGTCATCACTTCGAACTCCGAGCGATGTATCAGTTTCAACTGTTCTTAATCCAAAAAATGCAGTGTTGCATGCATTGCAAATCCTGGCCATGCGAAACCCATGGCTGTATGCTATACTGCGCCAAAAGCAAGAGGAACGTTTGTGCAATTTTCTTATCTTCTAGTTTTTGCTAGCAAGAACCCACCACCTGGCTTTAGCCAGGTGGTTTTTTGACATTCAAATTGAATTGTGATGGCATAATCATAGAAATTTGTTTTTTAAGGAGGTATTTATTATGGATATTTTGCCCTTTAAATTATTTAGAAAGAAACGTTATGTAAAAAAGATTGATGATAAAGAACCTTCACTGGTTATAGAAGGTCAATTATCTAGATTCAAAGTCAAGGAGGGTTACGTTTTGGGTATTATTCAGGATTGCCATGGGAATATCGTTTATACAAACGATGTAGTGACTCTACCTGGAGATCAGTATGTTTATCAATTCGCATCCGATATATTAATAACCGACATTGAAGAAGGCCATGGTTATCTGAGGGCAATCGGAGAAAGTACTGGTGGTAACGGTTCATTGGAAAACTTTCATGGTAAATGCGAAATTATTCGCCAATCGAAATATCCAGGTTATTGATTTTTAATAAAAAGAAGAAAGACGAGAATTTCTTCTTTTTATATTTTATCAAAATATGCTATAATATTAACATATTAAAAATTAACCCTCTCTTTTAGAGACCATGGTGCCCGAAGGGCACAAGTAACATAATTAAATTTGGTTGAGCTATTTTTATCAAAACTTTTTAATAAAAACACTCCATTTTATGAATTATAGATGGTTCTTAAAAGAGGGGGTAAATATAAAAAACTAATATGAAAAAATTATTACAAGAGTTTAAAGAATTTGCCATGAAGGGCAATGTCATGGATTTAGCCACTGCGGTTATCATTGGTGGTGCTTTTGGGAAAATCGTTTCTTCTTTAGTAGCTGATATCATTATGCCAATCATTGGTTTATTAACTAGCGGCAAAAATTTTAATGATATTAAAATTGTTTTACGTGAAGCCAGTCTTACTAATCCAGCCGTTACCATGAACATTGGTCTATTTATTCAAAACATTATTGATTTTATCATTATTGCTTTTAGTATTTTTATGATGATTAAAATGTTGAACCAATTACAAAAGAAATTCAAAAAAGAAGAAGAAAAGAAAGAAACTATAATTGAATCAAGCAAGGAAGAGCAATTATTAACCGAAATCAGAGATTTATTAAAGAAAAATTAAAATATTGCAATACTGATAGTTATATGGTAAAATTAAGCTAGAAATTTATTTTAGGAGGATTTAAATGAGAAAAAATAAAAATAACAATGATTTCGCTACCAGGGTTTTAGTTTTTTGTGTGGTTGCTATCATTGTTATTTGGTTATTTTGTGCAGTAAGGGGGGCTATTTGAAGCCCTCTTTTTAATTTTTTAATGGAACGGAACCAGGTTCCGTTCCATTGGATTGCTTATTAAAAGAGGGGGGTTTGTTTTTAAATTTTTAATATGTTATATTTTTAATATATTAAATACTCATTATGGATTTTGAATTATTATACAAAAGATTAAATTTAGAACAAAAAAAGGCCGTTGATACTATCGAAGGTCCAGTTATGGTAATTGCTGGTCCTGGCACTGGCAAAACTGAAATTTTAACTCTTCGGATTGCCAATATTATCAATAAAACTCAAATTGAAGCCGAAAATATATTAGCTTTAACTTTTACAGAATCTGGAGCGGCATCGATGAAGAAAAGATTAATCTCTATCATGGGTAGCAAAGCCTATCAGGTGAACATCAATACTTTTCATGGCTTTTGTAATAAAATTATTCAAGATTATCCAGAATATTTTGAAAATATTGCTGGTTTTATTAATATTGATGAAGTCAAACAAATCGAAATTTTAAAACAAGTTTTAGATTCATTAAAATTAGAACATTTAGTCACTTTCAATAACAATTACTTTTATTTAAGAGAAATCAAATCGTCCATCGAAGAATTAAAAAAAGAAAGTATTACTTATTTAGAATTACGTGATATAGCTGAAAAATCTAAGCAAGATTTTGAAAATAACGAAGACAATTATAATTCCAAAACTAAAAAAATCAAAAGTCAAGTTAGCCAATATTATAAAACCATTTGTAAAAATATTGAGTTAAGTTATATTTTTGAAAAATATCAAGAATTAATGAACAGATCATCTTATTATGATTATGCTGATATGATTATCGAAGTTTTAAATACATTTAAAAAAGATAACGACTTATTATTAATTATTCAAGAGCAATATCAATATTTTTTGGTTGATGAATATCAAGATACAAATACTAGCCAAAACAAAATTTTAGAATTATTATGCAATTTTCATAAAAATCCCAATGTTTTTATTGTTGGCGATCCCAAACAAGCTATTTTCCGTTTTCAGGGAGCTAGCATTCATAATTTTGATTATTTTAAATCTCTTTATCCATCAGCTGTAATTATCGATTTAATCAATAATTATCGATCCAGTCAATTAATACTTGATTCGGCTTTTTATTTAATTAATCGCGATAAACAATTAAAAAGTTGCGTTAAACAAGAAAATCAAAAAATTCAAATTTACACTTTACCTAGTCCCAACCAAGAGGCCTATTTTGTAATAACCAAAATCAAAGAATTAATAAATAATAACGTAGATTCTAACAACATAGCCGTTTTGTATCGCAACCACAAAGATTCGGATATTTTGGTAGAAATGTTAGAAAAATTTCAAATTCCTTTTAGTATTAAAAAGAAAATTAATATTTTTAACGATCTAGACATTAAAAAACTACTTTTAATTTTGGATACCATTTATAATTATGGCAATGATAGTTATTTATTTAAATGTATGCACATTGATTTTTTAAATATCAATCCACTAGACACCTATAAAATTATTAATTATTGTCAACAATATAAAATCAATGGTTATGATTTTTTAAATAGTCCGATCGATATCGATTTAGTTTCTAAAGATAAAATTATATTTTTAAAAGAAAAATTAAAAGATTGAAGCGTTTTGGCCAATAATATTTTATTTTTAAATTTAGTTGATACCATCATCAAAGATGTTGAGTTTTATAATTATTTACAAACTAGCGACAATGTCGTTGACAAAATTGATAAAGTAGATGGTTTTTTTGATCAAATTAAACGAATGGCTCAAACTCAATCAAACTTTATGCTGGCTGATTTTATTAATTACTTAAACATTGTTCAAGAAAATTCAATTGATATCAACAAAGAATCAATTTTAGGTGATACTAGTGGCGTAAAATTAATGACGGCTCATCACGCCAAGGGACTAGAATTTGACCATGTTTTTATCATTGGCACCACCACTAATAAATGAGAAGGTAAAAACGTTCGTAATCGGTTAAAATTATTACCTCAAATTTATAAAGTCAGTCAAATTGAAGAAAGCGAAGAAAAAAATTTATTTTTTGTGTGTTTAACTCGTGCCAAAACCCAATTATATATTACCAATTATTCGGCTGATGAAAGTGGCAAAATTGTTATTGCTAGTTCGTTTATCAATGAAATTAAAGACGAATATAAAGAAATATTTAACATTGATTTAAGCGACAAATACCAAAAAGAACATATTCATTTTCTGGTTAATGCCAATCAAAATCAAAGTATCAAAGACAAGGAACTAGTCAAAGAAATTTTTACCAAAAACGGTTTGTCCGTTACCGCTTTTAATAATTATTTAGAATGTCCCTGAAAATATTTTTATCGCAATTTATTTAGATTACCAGAAATTCAAACCAAGCCCCTAATCAAAGGTGATGCCATTCATGGTGCTCTAAAAGATTTTTTTAATCGCCATAAAGAAGAGGGTAGGCCAACTAAAGAATTTTTGATTGAAAGATTTATTTACCATTTAAATCGTTTTCCATTGAGTGTCAATGATTTTGAACAATTATCTACTGAGGGTAAAAATATTTTAAGCTCCTATTATGATTTTTATGATACTTTTCATGAAAATGTTTTAACCGAATTTTCAATTAGTGGTATTATTTTAGACAAAGATATTCGTTTGACAGGTAAATTAGACAAATTAGAATTATTTGAAAATGGCCACGTCAATGTTGTTGACTATAAAACTGGCAGAGTTAAAAGTGAAAATGAGATTTTAGGTAAAACCCAAGCTGGGGATGAAAATTATTATAATCAATTAAAGTTTTATGGGTTATTGCTCAAATATTATCAAAACGGTAAGTATATTATGGACAAAGGTATTATTGATTTTGTTGAGCCCAGTGACAGTCAAAAACACACTAGACGGCCATTTACCATCTCAAGCCAAGAGATCGATGAATTAGAAAAAGAAGTAAAACGTGTTGGTAATGAAATACTCAATCTTTCATTTTGAGATAAATATTGCGATAACAAAGATTGCGAGTTTTGTAAATTAAGAAAAATGATGAAATAAATTGTATTTTATTTAATATAGTGTTACGATATATATAAGTATTAAATATATATAATGGTAAGTATAAAACCAGGTATTTATCAACATTATAAAGGCAAAAGGTACCAAGTATTATCAACCGGACTTCATAGTGAAACACTAGAAAAAATGGTCATTTATCAAGCTTTATATAATTCAAAAAAATTTGGCAAAAACGCCATTTGGATTCGCCCTCTGAAAATGTTTAAAGAAAAAATAACTATAAATGGTAAAAAAATTCCTAGGTTTACGTTTATTAAAAGCATTAAATAATATATCATGACTAAAAAAACTATTTATTTTTTAATTGTATTAACAATACTTGTTACTAGTTTTTTTGTTATAAAAAATTATTTAAAAAGAGTAAATAACAATACAACTACAACCACCACTACTTTATCTCAAATCGGTGGTAATAAAGATAGTCATGGTTGTTTAGTCGGGGCCGGATATCAATGATGTGAAAGTAGTCACGAATGCCAAAGATTGTGAGAAGGTAAGTGCAATCCCGATTTTATAAAAACTGTTACTTTTGTTGATACCAAAGATGGCTTAGTCATTTATTACGAAGAACCAGGCAAGCCCGCTTTAACCAAAAGTTTTATTTTTGATAATAAATGCGCGGTTAATAATAAACTTTGCAAAAGTTTAGATATTCCGACTGGTAGCGTTAGTAAAGTCCAAGGTATAACTCTCGATGATTACATTTTAATTACTTCGCTAGAATTTTAATCATGACACGCCATCGTCGCAAAAAATCAATTAATTTATTTTGGATCATATTGCTTATGATTCTAGGTTTTTTAGTTTATTTTGTTTTTAAAAATAAAGATAATTTTTTTAAAAAAGATATCAATCAACCGACTTCAACTACTACAACCTTAAACTCACTGCCAATTAGTTTTGAAACCAAAAACATAATAAAAGATGAAAACACTTATAGTATTAATATTAATTATCCTTATTTTAAAATTAATTTTATTGATAAATCTATTAATGATTTTATTAATGAACAAATAAACAGTTTTGTTAACGATTTTGGATCAAATAAAATATTTAATGATAACAAAAACACTTTAGATATTGTTTTTGATCCATATTTAATATCGAACGATTGAGTAAGCTTAAGATTTAATAGTGTTATTTATACTGGAGGCGCTCATGGCAATCAACAGATTTCTACAAAAAATTTTGATTTATCCAACCAGCAAGAAGTTGAATTAAAAGATCTATTCAAAAACGATGCTTATTTAACTTTTCTTTCAAGTCGGGCCATTGAAAAGTTTACTAACGACAATGTCAGTCAAGCCAGTTGGATTCAAGACGGAGCGAGTGCTAAATATGAAAATTTTAAGAATTTTACTTATACTCAAGATTCTCAAACCATGATTTTCCATTTTAATCCCTATCAAATCGCTCCATATTCTGAAGGTATTTTAACTCTTGAAATAAAAAGAACCGAATTAATGGACTTTTTAAAACACTAGTTTAAATCCAAAATCCTTGACTTTTTGTTAATTTTATTTTATAATATTTTTAATAAAAGCATTAAAACAATAATATGGACTTACAAAATCTTGATCCTAAAAATTTACCTGCCGATTTCAATATTGAAATGGGATTAGATTGATATGTTGATGAATTGATCAAACAAAAACCAGAATTTAAAGATCTCAATAACGAGTCATTATCAGCTATAAAAGAAGATTTAAAATCAAGAGCTGAAAATTATATTAACATTTCAATTTTAAAAACTATTCCGGAAAGTAAATTAGAAGAATTTGAAAAGCTTTTAGACGAAAACGATGCCAACCAAATTCAAGCTTTTTGCTCTCAAAACATTCCTGATTTAAACCAGATCGTAGCTATGGCATTGATGAATTTTCGCGACAGTTATTTAAATATCTAATTTAATTATTTAAATACATACCATGGGAAAAGATTCAAAAGAAAAAATACCAAAAATAAAAACAGTCGATAGCAATAAAAAACCACCAATTGAGAAAGCCAAGATCAAAGATGATAGATGGCCACGCTGAGAAGAGGACGGCGTTGTTGATACTAAAGAATTTGAAAAAATTTATGGCGATTTAATCGATCGCATTAGTGGTGCCATTGATAATTTACCCCAAGAATTATTAAGCAAATATTCTTCTCGACAAATTATCCAGATGATCAAAGATATTTATATGTTTCACAAAGCTGATCTAAAAACTCAGTCTTACGAACCTATTAATGAAGAAAAATTTGATAAAACAATGATTATTAAATCATTTGAAGAAAATGCCAATTTTAAATTTAATGAAACTACTGGCGTCATTATATCGGCTTTAGAATATATTCAAAATAAATATTTTAATACCAAACCTAAAGAAAAGCCTAAAATAGCTAATATTTCTAAAGATGAAATAACTGGTAAAATTACTTTTAGTGATAAACCCAAAGAATTAAAAGATGTGCCAAGGTCATCCTTGCATGAAGATAGATTTTATTCCGAAATTATTACTAAATCTTTTGCGCCCGATGATATACGCGATCATATGGTCAAACTATGAGATGGTTACATCAATACTAACGAGCCAATTGCCAGACAAAGAAAATATCAAGAATTTATGCTTGAGTATAGTAGATATATAAAATCTTTATCAAAAGTTTTGAAAGTATTTTTTGAGGACAAACCCAAATTAGATACCGACGAAGAAAAAGCCATTTACAACAATTTAAAACAAATTTTTGAAAACAAAATTACTCTGACCTCTTTAATTGAAAAATACAAACAAGCTCAATCGGATCAATTTTTTGTAGACAATCTTGAAAAAATGGCAAAACGCAAAGATAAAGATGCAGATTTAGAAAATACTTTTTCATCACAAAATATGGTTTTGGAAGCTTTAAAATATATAGAAAGAATTGATGTCACTCCACCGCCACTCTCGTCCACTCTCAAAAGTTATCAACTTAAAGAATATCCGGAAGGCAAGGAAGGAGTTAAGCCTGAACCAAATCCAGAACCTGAACCTAAACCCGATCCAAATCCCAATCCAGATCCTATACCTGAACCAAAACCAACCACTCCAAAAGTTGAAGGCAAAATAACATTAAAAGCTGCTGTTATCGCTTATGACAAAGCTACTGTCAAAGCTTTTTCTCGTGATATTGCTGATCGCAAAGAATCCAATAGCTATCAAGAAACAAAACCAATGGGCCTATGGCAACGATTTAAAAATGGTGCCAAGCGAATATGAACCCATAATTTGTGAAGAGATTATTATCGTCAAAAAAATATTCATCAAGCCGAACAAGACATTGTTAGTCAGCGAAATTTATTTGTTGATGAAGATTTGACTGGTAGCGTTCAAGAAGGGATTAATCGCGATGTAATGTTGAGATTAACTAATGTTGAAGATATTCAAAATGCCATTCAAGCTGGTGAAAAAGCTGAATTATTAACTGATACCGTCATGAAAGATAGAGTATTAGGCGTTATTAAGCAGTATGCTTTTGATGGCACTTTAACGGATGATGAATTTATTGTTGAACAAAATAATATTGTTCAAGATATTAAACAAGCCAATCCGGATATTTTTGATGATGTTGCAATTGATGCCAATAATCTTTTAGAAATAGCTAGAGGTTTAAAAGCAAAATATACTCACGCTAAAGGCATCAAAAATTTAGATATTGATATTGACATTGTAATTGCCAGTATGAAAGCTGGAGCTAGAACCGAAAAAAGACAAACCACCGTTGAACGCTTAGCTGAAAAAATGGCCAACACTCGTTTAGGTAAATTTGTTAACGAAACCACTTTAGCCAGTGCTATGTCAATTTGCTATGGCATAATCAATAGTGTTGGATCATTATTTTTATACAATAAAGCGGCTGATATCGGATCATTTGGTGCTACTGCTTTATTATCTGGTACACTAGGCGCGATTCGAAAAAGAAATGTGCTTGAAGATCAAAGACGCCAATTCATGAGAGATCAAGCCACCAATCGAAACATTGATTTAAATGATAAAAAAGTTCGCGACTTAGAAAGATATAAATATCAATCAATTAAAGCTGCTGATGCTATTAACAATGCTCAAACTATGTTAAGCCGGTTCAATGATCCAGCTTTAAAAGCTAGTTTAACCGAAGCTGATATTCGTAACACTATCAATGCGTTAGTAGAAACTTCAGCCCACATGGAATTATCAGCTGAACAATCCATTGATTTAATTACTTATAGCAATTCCCAAGCTGTTGAGCACGAACGAACTCACATGGTTTTAGCCAATGACCAATTAAAAAAACAATTAAGAGATATCATTGTTGATCGCAACATAGATTTGGGTGGTTTAACTCCCGATGCCTATTTAAAATTAAATATTCGCAATAAAAAAGACCAACTCCTTAGCAATCCAGATGGAGTAAATATGCAAAATAAAAGGTTTGCTTCTTATAAAAACAAGGCTGGATTTAAAACTTTCTTGCATTCAGCTGTAACCGGTTTAGTTATCGGTGCCACTTTTCAAGAAACTATGGCAGCTCTCAATCCTCAACAACAAGGTTTGTTTGAATCTTGAGTTGGCCACATCGATAAAAATCCAAAATCGCAAACAGCTCTTAAAAATTTAGCTGATTTCATTTCCAATAAATATGCTGCCAGAACTGGTCATCTTATTTCGCAAGCCGAAGCCTTTAACATTGAAAAACGTCCTGGTAAAATTGAATTAAATAATAACCAAGAACTCAGATTAGATAAACAGGGCAATTATGATTTGTATCAAGATGGAAAATTAACCGAAGAAAATTTAGTCGCCTTTCGTAATGGTAAACTAGTTGATAATGTTCAAGAATGAAAAGATCATGGTTTGCTTATTGAAAATCAAACTATAAACGCTGGGGCCGAAGAGCAAATTAAAAGTTTAGTGAGTGCTAAACAATTTGCTGAAGCTAATCCCGATATGGTTAGTGTGGCTGGTAAAAGAGTTTGAATTCGTAATCAAACTACCGGTATTTACGATCGTAATGAATTGGGTATTAGTTTTGAAGTTTCAAGCTCAGGTGATCCAGTAATTGATATTTCTAACATGACTCGTTCTGGTTCGTTCGATTTTGGTAAAAATATTGATGTCATTGAAGCTATTAAATCTGGTAAAGCCAATATTTTAGGATCAATTTCCAAAGATAGTGCTGGTCGAGTATTTGAAATTCCACTTAATGGCACAAAATTAGTTATTGGTGAAAATTCACCTTTACGTCAATTCTTCAATATTGTTAATGGCAAAGTAATTTACAATGGCGGAGCAATTGAGGTGGCTGTTAAAGAAGGAATAACTAGAAATATTTTAGCTACTGCCACTGGCGAAAATATTATTAATAATATTCCTATCTTTTCTAAAGCTCCACATATATTTGATCAAGTAACCATCCATACTATTCCTGATACTCTTAAAAATCTTCCTTATCGAATGCCACCGTTTATTCCAATTCGTGGTGAAAAACCATTACCTTATAAAAAAGCTGAAAAAGCCAAGGATAAAACTGCTATTGAGCCCGCTCCTTATCAGCCCGATTGAGTAATAGTTAAGGAAAACCAAACCCAAGCTCAAGGCGAAGATAAAGATATAGATGAAGGGAATAAAAAAGCCATAGCCGGTAAAGAAAAAGATACTGATAAAAAAGATGATAAAAAAAATAAACCAGCACCGGGTAGCGTTGCTAAACCCGGATCTAACAAACCTCAAGCAAAAAAAGAAAAGGGTAGCGGTGATGTTGCCAAGACCAAAGAAAACAAAGATACAATTGAAAATCGCAAAAAATTATATGGCTGAGAAGCAAGTTTTGAGTTGGCTAAATTAGCCAAAAAAGAAGGCGTTGATTTAACAAAATTAACTCGTGAAGAATATGCAAATTATGCTATCAAAAATTCACTTAAAATTGGAGTTGAACAATTAAGAATGGCCAGTTGAGAAAGAGCATTATTGTCGTGAGATGAACATACTCAAGAAATAGCTAAACACAAAAACCAATTAATTGGATCCAAAGAAGATAGTGATTTTAAACAATTTAGCCAAGTTACAATGGCTCTAGCGAAAAGTAAAAATGAATCAGATCGTAAAGCCGAAGACAATATTTATGTTCAACCTTTAACGGCTAAAAGCTCAGCTTGACTTTACTTTAAAATAAATCAAGGTTTTGATTATCAGTTAAATAATACACCTAAGTCCTACGTGACAGTTAAAGATATAAAGCTTTTAACGCCGGATGTCTTTTCGTCATTAATGACAAAATTACGCGATCAGAAATTAAATTGTGATATCAAAATATTTCAGCGATTAGCCGATCAAGGTCAATTTCTCAATGATCAAATTGTGATTCGTGGTAATACCGAAAAAGATGTTAAACAAGCTTTAAAAATTGCTCAAAATATTTTAGGTACCAATTTCTTGCAGGGTGACATTGGGTTTGATTCTAACGGTAAGTCTCATAGTGAAATTTTAGCTGATAAAATTAAATCCGACGTTGGCAAATAAATAATAGCATAACATTTTTAAAAACCAGTGATTAATCACTGGTTTTTAATTTTTTCCAAAAACGGATGGCAAACATTTTTTAAGTGGTTTGATTAATAAAGAAATTATACCAATTGTAATAACGACATAAACAATGCTCATCATTAATAATCTATCTTGTCAAAATGGCATTGGTTTTAAAATTTTATCTAATATTCAAAACACCAAAACATGCAAACCAAAAAAAGTTAAAGAATTTCTACCAATAAATTCTAATATTTTTTGTCTATTTATTATTTTTGAAATTTTTAATATTGATCATATGCCGGCCACTGCCAATACAATCAAAGAAATATAATAAAACATACTATTATTTAATAACGCTTTGTTTCTAAATATTTTATCAAATCAAGTTTTATTCACAATTACCAAAAGATTTATCGATAGCATTATTATCCACATTGCGTTTTTAACTCATCAATTTAATTTAGTAATATCAATAAACTTATTTCTTACATAATAGCCCAATGCCAAAAAGATTAAATAAAAACAGGCATTATCCAATGTTCAAAACAGTTTAGGGTTGTATAGTGTATCTCAAGCCATTACAAAATATCATCCTAATATAAACATAATGATTAATTCTAATCATCATCGATTGATTTTTCTTATTCAATAAAAAATATTTTCGGTTATAAACAAAGTTGGTAAAAATCAAAGCGGTATATTATAGAATATTTGATTGCGAGTGGCTAAAACAAAAACTTTTAACATATTTTGAATTGTTATATAATCATTTCCTGGCATGCGGTAGTAGAACTTATAAAAAATTACAGATATAATTGATAGTCCCAAATAGGGGATTAATATTCCTTTTAAGCGCGATTTCAAAAATTGTCAATAATTTTGATACTTAGCCAAATTGGTAAGGTAGCCGGCCACAAAAAAGAACATTGGCATATTAAATATATATGTATAGCTGGCAATTGATTCACCAATAGCGCTATGACCAAGCATAACAAAAACAATGCCAATACCTTTAGCAATATCTAAAAAATATTTTCGATTGTTTTTCTGTGTATTTTCCATTTCGTCAGTTTACATATATATTTTAACCATTTTTAAAATATAAATCAACCTTTTACGCTAATCATTTTTGTAGCTTGAGTATAATTATTTTTTTTGCTATTCTATAATTAATTATTAAAACTTTAATTATGAACCTAACCTTTTATGGCAGTGCTAAAGAAGTAACTGGATCATTGATTTTAGTTAAAACTAATAAATATAAATTTTTAGTTGACTGTGGTTTTTTTCAAGGCGATGATAATGATTATTATAGAAATAAAAAAGATTTTGATTTTAACGTCAAAGATATTGATTTTGTTTTACTCACTCATGCTCATATTGACCATTGCGGCCGTCTGCCTTTAATGATAAAAAATGGCTATAAAAATAAAATTTATAGCACTCAGGCCACCAAAGACATTGTAAACTATATATTGCTTGATGCTGTTTTAGTTATGCAAAATAATTGAAAACATTTTCGTCGTCCGGCTTTTTATACTCAAGACGAAGTGTTTAAAACTATGGATCGTTTTGAAACTCATCCGTATTATCAAACTTTTAGTCCTAAAAATGATATTTTCATTACTTTTAAAAACGCTGGTCACATTTTAGGAGCCAGCATCCTAGAAATCAACGTCAATGAAGATAACCAAACTCACAAATTAGTTTTTACTGGCGATGTTGGTAACACCTTAACCACCATCATTAAACCCACCGATTTTATTAATGGTTGCGATACTTTGGTTATTGAATCCACTTACGGCAATAAAACTCATAAAGGCGTTGATCGTCGTAAAAATGATTTATATAATGTTATTCATAAAACTGTTAAGAGCGGCGGATCAGTTTTAATTCCAGCTTTTTCTATTGAACGCACCGAAGAAATTCTTTATGATTTAAATGATTTAATTAATGCCGACAAACTTCAAAACATTCCCATTTATTTAGATAGTCCATTATCAAAAAATATTTTAACAGTCTATAAAAAACACACAGATTTATTTAATGATGTAGCCATTAAAAAGATTAAACAGGGTGATGATATTTTTAATTTTCCCGATTTTACTATTATCGAAGACACCATTCAATCTCTAAAAGTTATTAATGACCGTCAGCCCAAAGTAATTTTAGCTGGGTCCGGTATGTTAACGGGTGGTCGCATTATCAACTATTTACCGATCTATTTAACTCAAAAAAATAATACTATTATCTTTATCAGTTATCAAGCTAAAAATACCATTGGTGAAAAATTACTTCAGGGCCGTAAAACTATCATGATCGAAGGTAAAAAAATAAAAGCCAAATGTAATGTTACTCAAATTTCCGCCTATTCATCTCACGCCGATAAACGCAAACTGCATAGTTTTGTTAAAAATATAAAACATCCTTCACCCAAAACTATTTTTATTAATCATGGTGACGTCGATCAATCGTCCGGATTTAAACAAGAATTAACGAAACATAGTAAAGCCAAATTAATTATTCCTGATCCTGGTAAAAATTATTCAATCTAAATTCAAAAACTACTTTTTTAAAAAAGTAGTTTTTTGTTTGCACATTGTCTATAATTATGTTAAATTATATTTAGATATTTAACATTTTAAAAAGAAAGGAAGGGAAAATATGAATACGTCAGTTAATGAGAGAATCGTATCTTCAATCTTAGAAATTTTCAAAGTAGAAAATGTTATTTGTGAACGTAGCATCAGATCTCGTAAAGGTAAGACGCATTATAATCTTATATTGCCGGCTGATACTTTTGGTAAAGAGACAATATTAGGATTAAATATTTCTAACGAAGAGGTAGAATTCTTATCTCGCAATCGTTATGCCTGGATACATCTTAAATTTTCCGAAAGACATATCAGCTATTTCACACGATCCCAACAGCTTCTTCAAATATTGCCATTATTTGAAAAACACAAATTGATCAGTAGAGTTATGACATCTTACCAATATGCCGCTTGGCTGATTGCTCAACAAGAGAAGTTGCAAGAAAAAGAGCCAGATGTATATGTCGCCAAAAA
This sequence comes from Patescibacteria group bacterium, assembly GCA_022709715.1. GTDB lineage: Bacteria > Patescibacteriota > Minisyncoccia > UBA6257 > JAKLIH01 > JAKLIH01. The sequence goes on from JAKLIH010000005.1 coordinate 44,339, forward strand.
TGATTTGATTATAAAAGCCGGTCAATACAGTATTGAAGTTAGAATGCCCAAAACGGAAATTACGCCAGAATATAGTTTCATGATAGAATACAATCAAGAGTATAATTATGGGATACATCGTTGTTATACTTTTAAAACGTATTCTAATTCATTAGAAACTATCTTAGCTCTAGCTGATATCTATCAAAAAATAGATAAATTATTATTGGAAAAACTCGATCCCGGGCCAGAATTAAGGTATCATTATGTTCTTATTTAGCCTTCGAGTGACCAGCCGAATCTGGTCACTTTTTTTGATTTTTAATATGGTTTATGTTATACTAATTAAATAATTATTTATTTATGAAATTTGCTTGAAACAAAATAAAAAAACCGGTCTTTATTTTAGGTCCGATGTCCGATATCACAACATTACCTCTTATGAAAATATGTAAATATTTTGGTGCTGATATTATATTTTCTTCTATGGTTTCAAGCCATGCGGTTGTTCATGAAAATCAAAAAACTTTTAAAATCATTGAATTTACTAAGAAAGAAAGGCCAGTTATTGTTCAACTTTTTGGCTCTAGCAGTGAAGACATGATCAAAGCTATTAAAATAATTGAAAAGAAAATTAAACCCGATGGTTTTGATATCAATCTTGGTTGTCCAGCCCCCAAAATTGTTAAAAATATGTGTGGTTCAGCTTTTTTAAAAGATTATAATAAAGCTTTTGAATTTGTTAAAAAAATTAGAGAAAATTATAATGGTCAACTGTCAGTTAAAACTCGTTTAGGTGTGAATAAATTTGATGTTTTGCCTTTATTAAAAAAATTTGAAGAAATTGGAATTGATGCCATTACTATTCACGGTCGCACAGTCAATCAAAAATATATTGGTAAATCCGATTGAAAAAGTATCCATGAAATTGCTGATCAATTAAAAATACCTGTAATTCTAAATGGTGATATTGTTGATCAAAAAACTGCCCACTTAGAATTAAAAAAGAGCAATATTAAAGGCGTTATGGTTAGTCGTATGGCTATGCAAAAACCCTGGGTTTTTAAAGAATTTAAAATTAAAAAAGATTACTATCCTTCAAATAAAGAATTGGTTAAGATTATCAAGCTTCATATGAAATATTATTTGATGTATAATAAAAACAAAGCTTTTATTGAAATGCGAAAATTTTTAGGAAGTTATTTAAAAGGCTTTAACCACGCCAAAGAATTACGCAAAATGGCAGTAAGTATAAACAATCAAAATGATTTTAACAATCTCTTAAAAAAGATTAATCATGAATATTTATCGCAAAAATAATAAATTATTGTTACTAAGTTTTTTACTTATTATTGTATCAGTGTGAAATTCTTATCACAGCGGTTTTAATTGAATTAAAGGATCGCTCAGCGATTTTGGTTTAATCAATGATTTTTTTAATCTTAGTTTGATTATTAGTGGTCTAGCTTTAGGAATTTTTACTTTAACCGCCATCAAAAGGGAGGATATTGGTTGATTATGTCGTTTATTTTTATTATTTTCTTCGGCTTTGTTGACTCTTATTGGTATTTTTACTAAACAATATTTTGTTCATTTCATTTTTGCCGTTTTACTTTTTGCTATATTTCCACTCGGCATGTTCATTTTAAGTAATCATTTAAAAAACAGTAATTATCGATTAGGAACTTTAACAAAAATAGTAGCTTTATTTTTAATTTTTTTATGATTAGCTTTTTTCTTTATTTGATTTTTTATATTTAAATTTGGCTTAGCCATTCCGGAAATCATTACTTTAGTAACCTGAATAATTTGAACTATCATTTTTATCAAAGATTATAAACCTAGTAATTAATTATTTTATGAACGTTAAAATAGCTTGGTTTGGTAAACATTTTGGGGAAGAGCCAATTATATCCGGTATTAATGGATCGGGCACTATCTTTTTTTCTGGTTGTAATCTCCATTGCCAATTTTGTCAAAATTGACAAATTTCTCAAGATTGAATTGGTAAAGACTATACTATAGAAGAATTAGCCGATATTATGATTGAGCTTGAATCCCAAAAAGTTCATAATATTAATTTAGTAACCCCTAGTATTTGAATTGATCAAATTAGAGAAGCTATTATTCGAGCTAAAAGTAAGGGTTTGCATATACCAATAGTTTACAATACCAATGCTTATGATAATATAGAAAAATTAAAAACCCTGAATGGTTTAGTTGATATTTATTTACCAGATTTTAAATATAGCGATAATTTTATAGCTGAAAAATATTCTCAAATCAAAAATTACAAAGAAATAGCTTTATCTTGTATATTAGAAATGTTAAATCAACAACCCAGAAATATAATAGAAGATAATATTATGAAACAGGGAGTCATTATCCGTCATTTAATTTTACCTAATAATTTAAATAACACTAAAGAATGCATAAAAATTATTAATTCTTTATTACCCAATATTATTTTAAGCTTAATGACTCAATATAACCCCATGTATAAAGCTAGTAACTTTCCAGAAATCAGTAGACCTTTAAACGATTTAGAATACAATGAAATTATGAATTATATATCGCAATTTAATTTTGCAGAAATATTTTATCAACCACTAGAAGCCAATGCCAAAGATACATTTAATCCTGATTTTACAAAAGAATTTCCATTCGCGTAGTTATATCAAAATAACAATATAGAAATTTCATTTTACCATTGCTAGCCCCCACACCAACCTCTGGTTGGTTGTGGAGCATGCCTGCCGGTAGGCAGGCGAAGCGAGGCTAGTCCCCACACCCAGTAAAGGTTGTGAGCGACTAACATTATTTTATGATTTTAAACATTCAAATTGAAGGTATAATTATAAATTGGCTTTATTCATTCCTCGATTAAAAATTTTATTTTTAATCTTAACCTTTCTGGGTGTGGGGGTTTTACTATCGTTTTACTATGTTTTATTTCTTGATATATTTAATCAATACAATAATTTAAAAAGAATGGACAGTAATCTCAATATAAAACCCGTTCCGATTATTGATTGTCACCAACTGGGCACGACGGTTTCTTTTGATTTTTTAAAAGATCTTTTTTTAGAAACAATTGTTGAAGCCAAAAGTAATAACAATCATTATTTACAAATTATTGTTGGCAAGGGTCTTCATTCGGAAAATAACGAACCAGTATTGATTTATCGAGTTCGCACCATTTTAAATGGTTTTGTTGATAATGGCACTATAAAAAACTATGTTGACAACACCACCAATGGTTATTTAATAATTTATTTCTAGCCCCCACACCCAAAGGAAAGTTCCAAGTTTCAAAATCAATGTTCAAGCAGAAAGAATAAATAGTAATAGTACCCACCATTAGCATTTAGTATTTCATATCGTTTTTAACTTTTGAGATTTTTATTGGTATTTTATTTCTATCGTCTTTCTATTGTATTACCATTGTTTTACTATTGCTTTACAATTGTTTTACTATTGCTAGCCCCCACACCCAGCAAAGGTTATGAGCGGCTAACATTATTTTATTAGTTTTAACATTCAAATTGAAAGCATAGTTATAAATTGGATTTATTCATTCCCTGATTAAAAATTTTATTTTTAATCTTAACCTTTCTGGGTGTGGGGGTTTTACTATTCTTTTTATTACTACTTACTTTTTACTAATTACTCTTCTTATTACTATTTACCCTTTTTTCTTAAGCATTGGAATTTTATTCATATTGTTCTATACAATTTTTTTGTTTTATTATATAATATATAATAATAAAAATAGAGCTTTTAAAAGAGGAGAGATTGTATGAATTTTTAACTTTTTATTTTCAGATTTAACTTTTAAATTTAATAAGCATTTTAATATGATATATGATCTAGTTGTTATTGGCGGTGGTCCAGCTGGCATAATGGCTTCAACCATCGCTTCCCAAAACAAAAATCTTAAAATTATAATATTAGATCGCAACCGTGTTTTCGGTCGCAAACTTTTACTTACTGGCAAAGGCCGTTGCAATATCACTCATAATGAGTTGGATTTTAAAAAAATGATTGCCAGTTACAATCAATCCGCCAAGTTTCTTTATTCTGGATTTTCTCAATTCGGCGTTAAAGAAACTTTGGATTTTTTTAAAAAGAATGGTTTAGATCTAAAAGTTGAACGGGGCAATCGTTATTTTCCAAATGATGGTGATAGCCAAAGCGTTTTAGATTTCTTTAATTTGAAATTAAAAGAAAACAATGTTGAGATGTTGTTTAGTGTTAATGTTGTTAAAATCAATGTAAAAAATAAAAAAATTATATCCATTGAACTTAGTGATGGTAGGGAAATCGAAGGCAAGAATTTTTTGATTTCAACCGGCGGTAAGTCTTATCCGATTACTGGATCGGATGGTTTTATGTTTAGTTTAATTAAAAAATTAGGTCACAATATTATTGATCTAACTCCAGCCTTAGTACCACTAACTGTAAAAAATGAATGAGTTAAAAAACTTTCTGGGCTTTCTTTAAAAAACGTTGAAATTACAATTAAAAATACTAAGAAAAAAATATTAGGCGAAATGCTATTTACTCATTTTGGTATATCTGGTCCAATTGTTTTAAATCTTAGCAATGGTATTGTAAAATTGCTTACAAAGGGAAATATTTTTATTAACTTAGATTTAAAACCAGGTTTAACTGAAAAACAACTTGATTTACGTTTGCAAAAAGATTTTGAAAAATATAGCAATCATGATTTTAAAAATTCATTAAATGATTTATTGCCTCAAAATCTTATTGAATCAATTTTAAAATTGTCCAATATTGATATTCATAAAAAAGTTCATCAAGTTACTAAAGAAGAAAGATTAAAATTGATAAAACTTTTAAAATACATTGAAATTGAAATCAATGGTCATTTAGGTTTTGATACCGCCATTGTTACTTCTGGTGGTGTTGATACCAAAGAAATAGATCAAAAAACTATGAAATCAAAAATTATTGATAATCTATATTTTGCTGGTGAAGTTATTGATATCGATGGTAAAACAGGAGGCTATAATTTGCAAATGTGTTGAACTACTGGTTATTTAGTTGGTAAAAATTTTGTTAACTAAATGTGTTGATTTTTCAAATTAAAAGGGGTATAATATACTTAATAAAATCAAATCTCAAATGTCAAAAGTTAAATCTATATCTTAAAAATCAAAAATGAAACAAATTAAAAAAAGTTTCACTCTCGTTGAATTAATGATCGTGATTGCTATTCTAGCCATATTAAGTGCTATTGTAATTTTTGCATTAAATCCAAGTGAATTATTCAAAAAGAGTAGGGATAGTAG
>JAKLIH010000050.1 GCA_022709715.1 Patescibacteria group bacterium
ATTGAAAAACATTGAAAATATAGCTATAGTTAATATTGATAATTTATTTAGTATTCCTGATTATAGGCTAGAAGAAAAAGTATTAAAAACTTTAATATCGATAAAAAATCTTGCTACTAAAAACTTTTATATTAAAACTGGTTTTGCTCACAATACATTATTTGATATTGTTAAAAACAATGATTTAAACCAATTCTGAGAAACCGAATTAAAATTACGAAAAAAATATTATTTTCCACCCTTTAGCCAAATTATTTTAATAGAACATCGCGATTTTAATTCTGATCAAGCCAAAAAAACATTAGAAATTTATTACAGCAAAATTAAAAAAACTCTTGAAAAAAATCAATTAACCGATCGTTTTATTTTAACAACTATTACTCCTAACCTTCATGAAAAAATAAACAACTATTATTATTGAAATTTTAAAATCAAAATGAAATTAACAAAACCTTTTACTGTTACTTCTCAGGATATTAAAATCCGAAATCAAATTCTAAAATTACTACCTAATAATTTTTATATAGATGTCGATCCAATTTAAAATCATGAAAAATTTACAAAAAGCTGATAAAGAAATTTATCAACTATATAAAAAAGAATTAAAACGACAACAAGAAACACTAAGTTTAATCCCTTCAGAAAATATCATATCTAACTCAATAAAAGAAATTATTGGTTCTAATTTAAGTAACAAATATGCCGAAGGCTATCCAAATAAACGTTACTATCAAGGCATGAAGTTTGTTGATAAAATTGAAGATTTGGCTATTACCCGAGCCATGAAATTATTTGATGTAGCTTATGCTAATGTTCAATCTTACTCGGGTTCAATCGCTAATTTAGAGGCCTATTTATCTATTATTAATCCTCAAGATAAAATCATGGGTCTTGATTTATCCAGTGGTGGTCATCTTACTCATGGTAGCCCCCCTTCTTTTACTAGTAAAATTTTTAAATCAGTTAACTATAATGTTGATCAAAATGGTAAGTTAAATTATAAAAAAATCGAGAAAATTGCCCTTAAAGAAAAACCCAAAGTTATCATTGCTGGCACCACCGCCTATTCTAAAATTATTGATTGAAAAAAATTTGCTAATATTGCTAAAAAAGTTGATGCCTATTTAGTTGCCGATATTTCTCACATTGCGGGTTTAATTGTTGGTAATGTCTACCCTTCGCCAGTTAATTTTGCTGATATTGTTACTACCACCACTCACAAAACTCTACGTGGGCCCAGAGGTGCCATTATTATGGTAACAAAAAAAGGATTAAAATCACATCCCGATTTAATAGAAAAAGTAAAGAAAACGGTTTTCCCCAGCATGCAAGGTGGACCGCATATAAATATCATTGCTGGTATCGCCGTTGCCTTAAAAGAAGCTAGCAGCCAACAGTTCAAAAATTATGCTAAACATGTCATAAACAATTCAAAGATTTTATGTAGCGAACTTAAAAAATATGGTTTTAATATTATAAGTCAAACCACCGAAAGCCACTTAATTTTAATTGATTTAAGAAATAAAAATATTATTGGTAATTTAGCATCAGAAGCTTTAGAATTTGTTAATATTGTTACCAACAAAAATTCAATACCTTTTGATCCAAACCCACCTTTTTATCCATCCGGCTTACGACTAGGCACACCTAGCATCACAACTCGGAGCCTAAAAGAAAAAGATATGAAACTTTTAGCCAAACTTATTAATCAAACTATTGAAATTATAAAAACTGAAAAAGCCAAACAAAAACTTTCTTTTGAAGATGAAAAGAAAAAAGATATTAGAACAAAAATTATATTTAATTCAAAATCAAAACTTTTAAAAATAAAAAAACAAGTAATAAAACTTGCTAAAAAGTATCCTATAAAATTGTAATTAAAATGTTAGGAACCAAGTTCCGAACATTTTAATTACAACTACGTGGAATTGCTAATTTTATTAGCAGTATTCCACTGTAGTAAAACTACGTGGAATTGCTGCTGAAAGCAGCAGTATTCCACTGTAGTAAAACTACGTGGAATTGCTGCTGAAGGCAGCAGTATTCCACTGTAGTAAAACTACGTGGAATTGCCACTGAAAGTGACAGTGCGGTATCAATTCAGTATGGCTGCTTTACTGCCTGGCGCACCTAAACCCAACATCGTAAGGCGCATTACCAGTCGATCCATCCAAATTCAGCGCAAACGAACCAGCACGACTAGTATTGCTCCAATCGCCACCACGTAGAAGGACACGATTGGCATTAGCACTACCTCCATCGTAATGATAAAGAATGCCAACACCCTTGCCTGTATCATAAGTATTATTAATGGGTCTGATTTCGTCATAAGATAGATCACCATAACCAGTTATGGCTGTGAATTGAGATGCTTTTCATACACCATCATTAGCTACTGTATTGGGCTGTACGTTAAGCAAGGTATCAACACTGTCTTTTTGGACGTGTTCTC
>JAKLIH010000051.1 GCA_022709715.1 Patescibacteria group bacterium
AATATTTTATTATTTTATTTAACATCTGAATATAAAATTTATAACCATAGAAATACTAATTACCAAATATTTTGGTATACAAGTTTTCAATATTCCTCTAAAGTTATTATGCTTTAGAGGAATAGGTTAATTACAACTTATTAAAGCACAATTACTCGCGGTCATACTGACAACATCCCGGAAGGTTGTCGTAATCTTCATCTTTTGCTTTAACAAGCTCTGAATCATATCCAGCTAAAGCTATACGCTTTGCTATTTCTTCTTTATTTGTTTTAGATTCATCATATGTTACCGTTGCTATTTTAGTTTCTTTGTTCCATACTACTGTAGCAATATCTTTGATGTTTCCTGCTTTTTCTATCGTTTTTTTACACATTCCACAATTACCTGAAACTTTCACTTCCTCTGTTTTTGTGTTTTTTGTTTGTGCGTTCATTGTGGTTGATAACAATACAGTGATTGCTATCATTATTTTTAATAATGATTTTTTCATTTTATATGATTTTAGTATTCAAAAAGATTTTTTTTTGAATGAATTTTTGAAATAAATTTAAATTGAATAGCAGCTATAATGAATTAAATACGCATGTTAAACATGAATAATTTAAGATTCAAAACTGTTATAAAAAAATAGCAAATGCTATAAATTTGACATAAGTATGGCTGTCAAATTTTAAATTTAGCTTATTTTAGGTATAAGCCATATAGAAGGAAAACCATCTGAAAGTAAATTTTCAGAATGGTAAAATTTTGATTTACTTGTAGAAAAATCAAAATTATTATTTGTAAATTCTATTTCATTATAAATAAATAAACTAAAACCAACAGAAGAGACAGTAGTACAGTTTGAGTGACCACAACTTCCATTACATTCTTTATTATCATTGTTATTATCACAACAGCTTTTTTCTTTTGTTTTAGTAGTGGAAAGTTCTTTTTCACAAGATTGCTTTTCACTACCACAAGCAAAAGTATTATTAGGAATAAAAAATACTCCTAAAAACAAAATTATTATGATGTATGATTTTTTCATTTATTGTTCTAAAACATACCAAAGTTAATCAAAACAAATTAAATATTTTAAAAAAAATGTTAAAAATCAAGCTCAAAACTTCATCCTTTGGATTCTTACTGCGTTTAATATTGCTAATAAAGCGACTCCAACATCAGCAAAAACGGCTTCCCACATCGTTGCTAAACCACCAGCTCCTAAAACTAAAACAACTGCCTTAACTGTAAAAGCTAAAGTGATATTTTGCCAAACAATTTTCTTGGTTTGTTTTCCAATATTTATTGCCATTGGAATTTTTGAAGGTTTATCGTCTTGAATTACTACATCTGCTGTTTCAATTGTTGCATCACTTCCTAAACCGCCCATTGCAATACCCACATTACTTAAAGCTACTACTGGAGCATCATTAACACCATCACCCACAAAAGCTACGGTTTGGTTTTTGGCTATAATTTCTTTGGCTTTATTTACTTTATCTTCTGGTAATAAATCGCCAAATGCATTTGTAATTCCTAATTTTTGAGCCACAAATTGTACTACATTGTTTTTATCTCCACTTAACATAGTAGTTTTGATTCCTAATGCTTTTAATTTATCAATTGTGATTTGTGCATCTTCTTTTATACTATCTGCAATGGTAAGATAACCCACGAATTTTTTATCGTAAGCAACAGCAATCAGCGTGTAGACAATACTTGATGGATCAATATCATATTTAATAGAAAATTTATCCATTAATTTAAAGTTTCCAACTAAAAGTTCTTTTCCATTTACATTAGCTTTTAAACCATGTCCAGCTATTTCTTCAACTACCTTAAGACTGATTTTACTATCTATTTCTCCAACAAAATCATGTATTGCTGTTGCTACTGGATGCGTACTTTGACTTTCTAAAGCGTTTACTAATTGAAGTATTTCATTTTGGTCAAAATCAGCTTTAAAAACGACTTCTTGTACTTTAAAAACACCTTCAGTCATCGTTCCTGTTTTGTCCATCACAACGTTTTGGATAGAAGCCATTACATCTAAAAAATTACTTCCTTTGAAAAGGATTCCGTTTTTAGAAGCTGCACCAATTCCACCAAAATACCCTAAAGGAATACTTATCACTAATGCACAAGGACATGAAATTACCAAGAAGATTAAAGCTCTATACAACCAATCGTTAAATACATAATTATCTACAAAAAGTGCTGGGACTATACATATACCAATGGCTAAAAACACTACTATAGGAGTGTAGATTTTTGCAAATTTTCTAATGAACAACTCGGTTGGTGCTTTTTTAGATGTTGCTTCTTGCACCATTTCAAGAATTTTAGATAATTTACTATCTG
>JAKLIH010000052.1 GCA_022709715.1 Patescibacteria group bacterium
TTTGTCGTACTTCTCCTTGGTCTTGCTTATTTTAAATCCCGCGAAAAACTCTTCGCCGACAATATCTAAATTTTCATTTCCGAGTTAAAAAATACCCTATTATTACAAAAAAAGAGAGGGAGTAGCGTTCGGACGAATCCTTAGGCATGCCCTCTCATCGTGATTAAGATCATTATACAAAAATCAACCAACCATGTCAATCGAATGTACTAGTCAAAGACTTAATCGCTGTTGGCACAATTAATTTTTTGTTTACCACCTAATGTTTCAATTTCAAGGGTATGTACAATATGTACCCACCCTTTATTTAATTCTAGATCACGTAATTCATTTTTTAAACATATTGTTTCTTTACAAAATTAACTATATATACGTCAAAACCGTGAATAAACCCATGTTTTTGTGTATTATTCACGATTATGTTGACAAAAACGTGAAGAAGTCTATAATATTGAATATATGGCAAAAACTTTAACCTTTTTTAATAAAATAAATTTACTTCGTCAAAGGTATTACCGAGCCCTAACTGGTAAAGAAGCCCTAATTCAGCTTATTAGTGAGGCAGAAGTAGCTGAACAGGTTTATAACTCAAACGCTATTGAAAATAGCACCTTGACCCTAGAAGAGACTGAAAAAATCTTACTTCAAATTGATCTAGACCGCTATATAAATGAAAGAGAGATTTTTGAAGCTAAAAATTTAGCTAGAGTTGTCTCTTATGTTGATCAAAAAGCTAAAGAAAAAGAACTCGATTTGGATATGATTTTACTTATTCATCAAATGCTTATCTCCAATATTCGAGATGATATTGCCGGGAGATTTAGAAAAGAAAAAGAATTTGTTCGAGTTGGCAGCTATATTGCTCCAAATCCCAAAGAAATCATAAGTAGACTTGAAAATATGTTATCTGAATACAATGCTAGCAGCCAGGATAATATTATTAAGCGTATTGCCCGTTTACATTTGACATTTGAATGTACCCACCCATTCATTGATGGTAATGGTCGAATTGGTAGAGTTATTAATAATTACTTACTAATTAGGGAAGGTTATGTGCCTATAAATATCAAATTTATCAATCGTCAAAAATATTATGAAGCTTTCAAAGAATATGAAAAAAAACAAACAACCTATATTATGGAAGAAATAGTGGGAAAAGCATTAACTAATAGCTATTACAAAAGATTGGCTTATTTAGAAGGTAAAAAAATAATTACCTTGTCTGAATATGCAAATAAAAATAAAATTTCATACTCAAATCTTTTAAACAAGGCTAATCGTCAAACTATTGAATCTTTTTTAGAAAAAGATATTTGGAAAATTGGTATTGATGAGTAAAAATTATATCTTCAGTTGTTTACAAATTGTAGACAACTCGATTCCACCCTCACTATTTACCCGTGCTTTCATTGCGTAATTAAACAAAAAGTAATATAATTCTCTTACAACAAGAACTCCGAGACAAATCCCATTGGGAAAGTTGAAAAACTATCGGAAATTCTGACCCCGCAACCGCGGGGTTTTTATTTAACTGTAATAATTATTTTCTTTTGAAGTCTTCGGTAATATTTTTCAATTTTATTAAGATTTTTTGAATCGTAAAAAGATCTAATCAAACCAGCCGACATATCGGCAATTCTAATTCCAGGATATTGACTACTTTTTACTGTTTTTAATTTACGAATGGAAAATTTTTTCGTTCTTAATATACTTTTAATTTTCCTTTCATACCATTTTGGTTTCTTACCATCAATATAAACACCGTCCATATCGTTTTCAATCAATAGATGCGATAGAGTTCTTTCTAATTCTATATGTGGATTAATAGGATTATTTAATACTGCAACTTTAATCTTAAAATCAAGCTTTAGTGCTTTATTAATAAATTGTTCTTTAATCCGCCATATCGTTTCCGCCCAGTGAAATTCTTTTATTTTTAATTCATTTTCTAATTTAATAATACTTTTATTAAAAAAATCATAATTTTCAACCTCAACTAAAACCAAAACATATACTGAATGCTCCACATCTTTATGTATTCCTGATTCATCAATAAATATATACATGTAACTAATATTACTTAATTCTAGGTCAATATCAACAACTTAAAAAATCACGGTTAAATAATTGTAAAATAAGAGCATCATGTCAACCGACACCGTCATTAAATTTGAAAGCGTTACCAAAAAGTTTTCTTTTCAGTCTCAAAAAACTTTTAAAGAATTTCTCCCCGCTCTCTTAAAAGGCGAAGAAACCAAAACCGGCTTTACCGCCCTTGACAATATTTCCTTTGATATCAAAAGAGGGGAGACAGTCGGCATCATCGGCCCCAATGG
>JAKLIH010000053.1 GCA_022709715.1 Patescibacteria group bacterium
ATGTTGCTTCCACATTCAATGGCGATTTGATAATCACCGCTCATTCCCATGGATAAAGTTTCAAGTTTCAAGTTTGAAGTTTTAAGTTGACGTTTTTTGTCAAAAATAGTTTTTAAATGCAGAAACTCTCTTTTTATTTGTTCTTGATTTTCAGTAAATGTTGCCATTCCCATCAGTCCAACAATCCGAATATTTTCAAATCCTTGTTGGTCATGCTGAACTTGTTTCAGCATCTCTTCCAATTCTTCTTCATCCAATCCAAACTTGGTTTCTTCTTCTGCAATGTGTATTTGCAATAAACAATCGACTTTTTTTCTCCATTTTCCGGCTAATCGATTAATCTCTTGGAGCAGTTTTAAACTATCCACACCGTGAATCAAACGCACATACGGAATCATGTATTTTATCTTATTCGATTGCACATGACCAATCATATGCCATTGGATATCCTTGGGCATTTGTTGCCATTTTTCGGTCATTTCCTGGATTTTGTTTTCACCAAAAATGCGTTGACCGGCGTTATAGGCTTCCATCAAATCAGCTACCGGTTTTGTTTTCGAAATGGCAACTAATGTAACGTGAGAGGGAAGGGAGGATTTTATTTGAGAAAGGTTTTCTGCTATTGACATTTAAAATTCTTTTTTATTTTTTAAAATTTCATTTTCTAATAAAAACTTTACCTTTTTATAATCTTTGATGAATTCAATTGAATTTTTATTTAATTTAAAATTTATTCCACTTTGATAATTTAATAAATATTTCCAATGAAAAGGTTCATAATTTGAACCAAAAATATTTTCAGGCTCCCCAATAATTACTGAACCATAAATATGATTAAATGGATGTTCTACAAACGATATTTGTTTAATACTATCTAAATTCAAAGATTTAAAAACGTTATTTTTAATAAATATTACTCTTTGATTAGTAATAACATAGATGTAGTTTTTTCTTCTAAATTGTTCAATAATATAATTATTAATAAAAATAGTAATACCTCCTGAAGTCAGAAGAAATGAAATGATTGTCATTCCACTATAACCATTATTAGATAAAGATATTTTAAACAATAAAATACTGATTCCCGTAAAAATAAATAAAAATGGTATTTTAATTAAATCCTCAAAAGTGATTCTAAATCCTTTTTCTGGTTTTCCTGTCCAAAGAATAATTTCATTGGGATTAAGTTGATTTTCAATATTTTCTACTTGCATTAAAATCATTTCCAAATTGACACATTACAACTCATACACCATCAAACCACTCCTGAACTTCGGTTCAATATACGTACTTTTCGGAGGCATAATTAAATTGTTGTCGGCCAACGCTTTTATTTCAGAAATATCAGATGGATAAAGCATAAAACCGACTTCAAATTCGCCTTCATCTATCAGTTCTTTAATGGTTAAAATCGATTGCTTTCCGGGAATGTATTCAATGCGTTCGTCATTTCGCAAATCATCAATGCCAAGCAAAGGTTGCAAAACTTTGTCATATAAAATTTGAGCATCTAAATTATTCAAAATTGAATTTTTATCATTGCTATTGTCATTGACATTGTTTCCCTGTTTGTAAAACAAAGCATAAAATTTTCCATCGAGATACATACCAAATTCAAACTTACTTTGTGGTTTCCACAATTCCTGTTCTTTGTTTTTGAGAATGAAATGTTCTTCTAATTTCGATAAAAAATCGGCTGTTGAATAACCATTTAAATCGCGAATAATACGGTTGAATTCATAAATTTTCACATTGCTTTCGGCAATTAAAAAACTCATAAAATAGTTTAAATTTTTGTTGCCTAAATGGTGGTCTTGGTCAAAAAGTAATTCGGCAGAAGCAGAACGGTGATGCCCATCGGCAATGTATAATTCTGGAATCAATTCAAACTGTTTTTGCAACCACTGAATTTCTTCGGCACTTGCAATTTTCCAAAGCTGGTGCTTTTCTTTATTGGTTGTGGAATAATTGTAAATGGGCACACTTTTTTTCTTTTCTTCGATCCATTGGTTAATCGATGGATTATCCGGATACGTAATCAAAACGGGTTCTGTATTAAAACCGGTTTGATGCAAATAATCTTTGAATAATTCCACACGATATTGAAGCGTATCTTCATGTTTCTTGATCACATTATTTTTGTAATCTTCAATTGAAGTTCCGGCAACAATTCCGATAAAAGCAGACGTTTTCGTTTGTATTTCATACAGAAAGAAAACCGGTTTGTCTTCTTCTATAAAAATTCCGTCGTTTTTAAAATCTTGGTAT
>JAKLIH010000054.1 GCA_022709715.1 Patescibacteria group bacterium
TTTCTCCAAATTCACCAGTACCGTTAGATTTTGGTAAAAACACTTTATAAAAGTCTAAATTAGGATGGCTATCAATATAGGTACGTTTGATCCACTTTAGGAGAGTGTAAAAAATAATGTGTAAACTCAAGAGAAGAAAAATTAGGCATTTTCTAAAAAATTATCAAAGATAATAAGAATTTGATTATGAATGACACCAAAATCACGAATTGGCATTGTCCATTTTGCTTGAATTTGGTCAATAGCCATGAAAACAGACTTTAGAGCAGCGTTGTCATTTGGAAAAATGGTCTTTGTTTTGGTGAATTTTCTGATTGCTCGATTAACGCCTTCGATTGTATTGGTGGTGTACATTATTTTTCTTAATTCAGGCGGGTAATTGAATAAAGGGATAAGATTATCCCAATTTTTTTCCCAGCTTTTAATGGCATAACTGTATTTGCTGTTCCATTTTGTTTTAAATTTTTCAAAAGCGACCAATGCACTTTGGAGATTAATGGCTCCATAGACTTCCTTCAGATCGGCGATGAATATTTTTCTATCTTTCCATGGGACAAACTTCACTGAATTGCGTATTTGGTGGACAATACAGAGCTGAGTTACCGTATCGGGGAAGGAAGCTTGAATGGCACTGGTAAAGCCCGTAAGGTTGTCCGTACAAGCTATTAAGATGGATTTTACGCCCCGATCCTTTAATTCAGAGAGTACTGAGAGCCAAAATGATGCGGACTCCGTTTCGGCTATCCAAATGCCTAGTATCTCTTTAAACCCATCAGGTTTAAGGCCAATGACTAAATAAATACTTTTGTTGATCACCTTGTTATCTTGGCGGATTTTGAAACAAATACAATCCATCCAGGTGATGTAATAAATGGGCTCTAAAGGTCTGTTTTGCCACTCTTGGATACAAGGTAGCATCTTGTTAGTTATGTCAGAGATGAAAGCCTTAGAGACCCTAAGACCGTAAATCTGATCGATCTGATCTGCTACATCTTGAGTACTCATACCTTTAGCGTAAAGGGATGTGATGACAGATTCTACTTTGGCGGTTGTGGTTTGACCTTTGGGAATTATTAAGGGCTCAAATTCACTGTTACGATCTCTAGGGATTTGGACTTCAATTTCGCCAGAAGAAGTCTTGACCTTTTTTCCATAAGAACCATTTCGGGAGTTGCCTGAATTATTGCCTTTTATGGCATGTTTGTCATAACCCAATAAATGACTCATTTCAGAGTTAAGTAAATGTTGAATACCTTTTTTATAAAGGTCATTCATAGCGACGTCATAGTCGTTCAAATCTTTGACATCCTTCAAGATGTCTGAAAAATTAAAATTAAAGTTGTTACTTTGCATTGCAAAAAGTTGTTAGGTTAAAAAATGTGTTCAGGGTAAGTACCGCAAACATATAAAAAAATTGGGACAAAGGGGGGATTGCCCCCGCGGGGGCAATCCCCCCTTTGTCCCAAGCCTAACTCCCCCAAGGAGTTTACACAATGTATTTTACACTCCCAAAAAAATATTTCAAGGGTTAATTTTAGTATATTCATTTAACAATTATTTTGATTACAACTTTCTGCCGCTTTATATTGATCTACTTATAGACCTTTTCCATATTTACAAATCTAATGAGTATTAGCCATAAGATATTTGCAATTGTAACTTAAAGCTTTTAAATTGTCTTAACCTATATTCCAATATTTATAAAAAACATTCCACTTTTTAAATAATTATTTGTAATATTTGAATAAACGTTTTAATTTATTAGATTAGCGTTTTTAATAATTATATCATTATTATTATTTTTTAGATTAGCGTTTTAAGTATTTTGAAAGTCGTTTTATCTATTTTAACCTGCATTTTATGTTATTACACTATTATTTTAATATTTTGCATAAGCATTTTAGATAGTGCTAAAGTGATTTTATCTTTTGATATTAAATTTTATTATGGTTTAAATAATTTTTCCAATGTTTACATCAGTTTAGCGTTTTTTGACGTTATAGTTATGATTTTATTTCTTATTAGAGACAATCAATATGAAATTATCAATACCACTCACAATAATTATTAAAAAATAAATGCTAATTTGTCAACTTGATGTTTTTAGAAGAATAAGTATAAAAAGATGTTTCTCAGTCGCAAAGGCTTCTTCAAAATGACAACGAATATCATATTTATTGGGAAAGAAAGGGATTTCGGCTTTGCAGAAGTGCCTTTCTTTCCCACACATCATTATAA
>JAKLIH010000055.1 GCA_022709715.1 Patescibacteria group bacterium
GGCTATAATTATGACGAATAGCTCGTAAAATGGCTGGTTCATTGTCTAGATAACTTTTAGGAACAGATTTTTGAGTTGGACAATAAAGACAATTGCCGGGACAAGGGTAGGGTTTACTAGCAACAGTAATAACGGATACACCAGATAAAGATCGAGTATTTTTACCAATCAAAAGTTTTTCTAACCAAGGTTTGGGTTTAATAGTTTGATTTTTAACCAAAATTTGATAAAATGATAGTAGCTCATTGTTGTAAATTGTATTGAGATGATATTCTTTACAAAGTTTGTGTTTAAAAATTTCAATATCATCTTTACTTTTAGGGTGATACTTAATTAATTGTTTGATAATAATTTCTGGGTTCATTATGAAAAAAGATTATGCCGATTATTTATTAAAATATAGTCAGGAAGTTTATGATAATATTGCTTTTGGATTTTCAAAAACTCGACAAGGTTTTTGAAGTGATTTAAATTTTATAACTAATTATATTGAAAACGATCAAAAAATATTGGATTTGGGCTGTGGTAATGGTAGATTATTAAATATTTTACAAAATAAAAAAATTGAATATATAGGCATTGATAATAGTGAAAAACTTTTAATTCAAGCTCAACAACAATATCCAGATTTCAGAGAAAAATTTTTAAAAGCGGATGCCTTAAATTTACCTTTCATTGACGATGAATTTGATAGAATTATATCCATTGCAGTTTTACAACATATACCATCAAAAGCCTATCGAATAAAATTTTTAGAAGAAGCTTTTAGAACTTTAAAAAAAGAAGGGAAATTGGTATTAACAGTATGACTAGTAAAAAATGGTTCAAGTTATTATAGAAGCGTAAATAATATTTTAAATAATGTTAAATCATTTTTTGGATTTTCAAAAATGGATGTTAATGATCTTTTAATACCTTTTAAAGTAGATAATAAAACAAATTTAGGTAACCGTTATGTGCATGCTTTTTCTCTAAAAGAATTAAAAGCATTATTTAAACAAACTGGTTTTAAAATTGAAAAAAGCGGATATACACTTGATAAAAATAATAAAAAGCGTAATATATATATTGTAGCTTCTAAAAAGTAATTTAGCATAAAATAACAATTAACTCAAATCTCAAAAATCAAAGGTCAAATCCATAAATCAAAAGTTAAAAATGTAATACAATAGTAAAGCAATGGCAAAACCCACCACGACCAACCAAAGGTTGGTGTGGGGACTAGCAATGGTAAAGCAATAGTAAAGAGTAAGTAGTAAATGGTAATTAGTAATGAAAAGAGTAATGAAAAAACAATGGTAATACAATAGTAAGACGGTAGTAAGACAATGGTAAAGAAATAGTAATAAAAAGAGTAATTGGTAAATGGTAATTAGTAATAAAAAGAGTAATTGGTAAGTAGTAATTGGTAATAAAAAGGCAATAGTAATACAATGGTAAAGCAATAGTAATAAAAAGAGTAATTGGTAAATGGTAATTAGAAAAATAACAAAATAATATAATACAATGCAAAATGAAAGAGTAAGTAGTAATTAGCAATTAGTAATTAAAAAACAATAAAATGCAAATACAGAATTCAAATTATAAAAATAAATTTAGTATTAAAACTCCCTCGGATAATTCGAGTGGGTTCGGATTGATGGGGTCGCGTAAGAGCTTTACATTAGTAGAATTAATGATAGTAATAGCAATCCTTGCAATTTTATCTGCAATTGTAATTTTTACATTAAATCCATCAAGATTATTCGATAACTTCCGAGATACAAGAAGAGTATCAGATATCCAATCAATCAATAAAGCAATTGTATTCATGGAATCATGAAATACAAGTGCCATTAACTATGGAACAAATACTACACTATACATTAGTCTTCCTGACTCAAGTACAACCTGTAGTAGTTACACACTTCCAACCTTACCAGCAGGATATATCTACAATTGCAAACCAACAAGTACATACAAAAATTCAGATGGAACAGGTTGGATCCCTATTGATTTTACTGTATCAAACAGTAATAGATATCTATCAACATTACCAATAGATCCAGTCAATAACACTACATTCTTCTATACATATTTCCCTGGAGGTTCATATGAAGTATCAGCCTTACTTAAGAACCCTAATACTAACTCAATTAATGATGATGATTCACTTACAGGAGCATTTACCTTAGGTAGTCCTAATAGAAGTTGAACAAGTCCATTATCTAGAGAT
>JAKLIH010000056.1 GCA_022709715.1 Patescibacteria group bacterium
TATACAAAATTAGTAAGCACTTTTCTGCTCAAAAATAATAAATAAATGGAAGGAGGTTTTTAGACAGTTTGACGTCCCATGGCTTTGCGAAGTTTGGGTTTATATTGTCCTGAACCATTCCATTTGGACTAAAGCCAAATATACAAAAAGATTCTTCCATTAAACCCTAAAGCCCAAATTTCGCAAAACCATTGTTAGCCGTTCGGTTTTTTATTATTCATTTCAGTGTTTAAAAAGAAAGACATTTTCTGAAATCCGATTTTATTTAGTTCTATGTTGATTACTCTTAATTAAAATTTTATAAACTTCTTTATTTGTGTTTTATTTTCAGAAATAATTTTCATAGTATATTGTCCTGAAGTTAAACTTTCTACATTAATTTTTTCATTATTTTTACTTTCTAAGACTAATTGCCCTTGCAAATTGTATACTGAAATTAGATCAATCTTTTTATTTGTATCAATATTTAAAAAATTTGAAACTGGATTTGGATACACTATTAAACCTTTATTTTCAAACAATTCAGTACCTAAAGATTGGTCATTATTGATTCTTGCAATTCTATTTTTCAATGTTCCATTATATGATGTAAATGCACCACCAATAATTATTTTACCATCATTTTGAATTGAAGTAGCTAAAATGTAGTCATTTGCTCCATTTCCGACATTAAAAGTGCTATCAAAACTCCCGTCACTATTTAAACGCACAATTCTATTCGTATTTATTCCATTAAAAAAGTTAAAATTTCCAGAAATAACAATTTTATCGTCAATCTGAATACTCGAACAATAAACTATATTATCAAAACCATTACCAGTACTAAAATCTCCATCAACTGTTCCGTCAGAATTAAGACGAGTTATTTTATTTTTTACAACCCCGTCAAAGGAAGTAAAGTTACCCGCAATAATAATTTTACCGTTATTTTGAACAGATATAGTTCTAATTTCTGAACTTGCTCCTAATCCTGGATTAAAACTCGTGTCATTAGTTCCGTTTTGATTTAATCTAATTATTCTATTACGTGTAGTTCCATTAAAACTAGTGAAGTTACCACCAACAATAATTTTACCATCATTTTGAATCTTAATATCGTGAACAGTATTATTAAAGCCATTGCCAATGTTAAAAGTATTGTCTAAGCTTCCATTTGGATTTAGGCGTAATATTCTATTTCTAATACTTCCATTGAATAAAGTAAAATCTCCTCCTACGATGATTTTACCATCATTTTGAATTACCATTACTCTTAAATCATCATTTAAGCTAAATCCAGTTCCAATTGTAAAAGTGTTATCAATAGTACCATCTGTATTCAGACGTGCAATTCGATTTACTGACGTACCATTTAAAAGTGTAAAAAGACCTCCTATGAGTATTTTGCCATCACTTTGAATAGCTGTACAATAAATAGGATTATTTGCCCCTGTCCCTATATTAAAAGTTGTGTCAAGCGTTCCATCACTGTTCAATCGCGTAATATAATTTGTCGTTGTACCATTAAAATTAGAAAAACTACCACCAACAATAATTTTTCCATCACTTTGAATGGTCATATCATTAACAACAAAGCTGAATCCTTGATTTGCAAGACCAGTATCACTTGTATTAAAACTACTATCTATAGATCCTGATTGAGCACGAATTACAAATACAAAAAAAGTAGTTATACAAAAAGTTAAAATGTATTTCATCATATTATTAGTGTGTTAAATTAATTGTTTTCCAGTTTTTAATTTATATTTCTGGATTTTCCTGTAGCTCGAAACTGACGGCTAACAAGCGGGAGCTTTGCGAAGTCCTTTGAGATTTCTCAAAGGTCGAGTTGAGAGAAGGTCTGAAAGAGCTTTTCTCCTCGTGAAGTTCCCGCTTGTTGGAGAAAAGGCGGAGACTTTTTCTCCAACGGTAAATTGTATGAGTAGTGGCAGATTGCGGGCTACTTCTCTGTCAAACCGCTATGCAGTTTGTGCGGGCAATAAACCTTGCTATTTGTCAGATCTCCTGCCATTACTTATACAAAATGTTACAGCACGTTATTTATTCATTTACCAACTTTATCTCACCTGGTCTCCATGTTTTATTAATCCATGGTTCAAGTGGTCCGTACATACGTAAGATACTGAACCAACTCTTCCCCGGTATGGTTTGTAACCAGTTACCTTCTTTGCCTTTTGGAGCTTTAGGTCCAAAGTACAGGTCATACG
>JAKLIH010000057.1 GCA_022709715.1 Patescibacteria group bacterium
TGAATTTAAGAGAAATAGTAAGTATAAAAGGAGTTGTAGGTTCTATCTCAGAAGAAAATGTTCAATTAAATGCCTCTACATTAACTTATTTAGCTCCTGAAAAACCCTATTGGGAATATGGATTTGGTGTGGGCAATATTTTTAAAGTATTCCGATTGGATTGTACTTGGAGAGGAAATTACAGAAACTTGCCTAACACCAATAATTTCACGATAAAAGGTTCTTTTGGGTTTTATTTTTAATTTTTTGGTTTATTCTTTAACAACTTTTAAACTAACATTTTCCCTTTCGTTTGTATACTTGACAATATAAATGCCTTTTTCAAAAGAGGATAAATCAAGCTTTTCATTAAAAATAGGGGCTAGTTTTTTACTCAAAATTTCTTGCCCAAGATAATTATAAACATGAACTGTGTTAAATGCGTTTACACTATTATCAAAAAATACAGTTCCACTTGTTGGATTTGGAGCTAACTTAAAGGATGTGGCAACAAAATCGTTATTACTTAAAGTACAATCCGTATAAATGTTTATGGGTTGCGTGATGTTACAATTACTTAGAAACGTTTGAATAGGTGCAACCTCATTGGCATCCACACAAATATTCACTAAATTTGGATTCTCATCCCAACAACCATTGTATGGCGTTTGTGTAAAAATTTGCGAATAATTATTGTTTATTTTTATAGTAGTCAAATTAGGACATTCATCTGCTCGAAGTTGATCAAATACAGGATTGTTACTAAAATCTAATTCAGTAAATAAGTTTTGACCACAAATAGCTATTTTTAATCCACTTAAAGTTGAAAAATTCAGTTCTGTGAGTTGATTACCTCCACAAATTAAGAAATACAAATTAGTTAAGCCGGTTAAATTCAAATTAGTTAATTGATTTGATCCAATATGTAACAATGAGAGTTGATTTAAAGCACTTAAATCAGCAGTGGTTAACAGATTATTTGCACAATTTAATTCTTGTAGATTTATAAAATATTCTATTCCTATAATATTGTTTATATTACTACTTGGAATTGTTAAAACATTTACTAGCAATGCCTCACTTTGTTCAATCTCACCGTTATTGTTTGTATCAATTTTAATACCTCCTCCTATTTCATTCCCTACATCCGCTAGGAGTAATAATGCTTTAAAATTAGTGTCAGGAAATTCTATAAACTGTCCGTAAGAACAAATATTTATAAAAATAAAGAAGATAAAGATATAGCTGTTTTTCATTATAGTTTAATTAAAACCTCTTTGCAATTAATTTGCAAAGAGGTTCTATTTTATTTAATTATAATACTTTTAGTCAATATAGCCTCGCCATCAATAACTCTTACTAAATATGGACCTTTAGGTAAATCATTTAAATAAAGAGTTTTTTCTTTTAAATCAGCTATTTTATCCATATACATTTTTTGTCCAATCATATTGTATAGTTCTATTGTGGCTGTTTTAGCAGTTTCACTCAAAGTTAAGTTAAAAATTCCTGTTGTAGATGGATTTGATATTGGAAATATTTTTAAAGTTTTACGATTGGATTGTATTTGGAGAAGAAATTCCAGAAACCTTCCGTACACCAATAATTTCATTATAAAAGGTTTATTTGGGTTGTGTTTTTAAGTTAATTTTTACTTTATATATCTATTAAGCAATATTCTATTAAGAATGTTGCTTTTTTTTATTCCTATTTTGTTACTTTTGCAACCGTTAAAAAAATTATAAAATACATTTTTATGGATTCAATTATGATTTATGTGCCAATAGTTATGGCATTAATAGGATTAGCTTTTATGGCTTTCAAAAGAGCATGGGTTTTAAAACAAGATGCCGGTGATGGTAAAATGAAAGAGATTTCAGATTACATCTATGAAGGAGCTCTAGCTTTCCTGAAAGCGGAATACCGATTATTAGCCATATTTGTTGTTATTGCAAGTATTGTTTTGGCCGGTATAACTTTTTTGCCAGGCGTTAAAACTCACTTATTAATAGTAGTTGCATTTGTTTTTGGAGCTTTCTTTTCTGCTTTAGCCGGAAATATGGGGATGAAAATTGCAACTAAAACAAACGTAAGAACTACTCAAGCAGCTCGTACAAGTTTACCTCAAGCCTTAAAAGTATCTTTTGGAGGCGGAACAGTAATGGGATTAGGAGTTGCAGGTTTAGCCG
>JAKLIH010000058.1 GCA_022709715.1 Patescibacteria group bacterium
AATAATGACATCTTTAAATTGTTCTAAATAATCTTCTATGGTTGCTTTTTTAAAACCACTTTCATCATCATTTATAATAATTTTCGGAATATGTAAATTTTCTTTTGTGGTTTCTTGCTTTGAATAGTACTCTTTAAAGTACTTAGAATAAACATTACTATTACCTAATGTAATACTCCAAGCTTTATAAAAATAGCCTTGTTTTAGACCATCTTTGAATGCTTCAATGATTTCATAATTTTCTGAATTATTTTTATTTAAAGTTAGAGTAAAAGACCCCCCATTATATAGCCAATCGTGTTCGAAAACTATTTTTTTTGAAATATATTCATATATTTTACTTGTAAAATCTGACTTATCAGAATACTCATTAAGATAGGGTTTAATACAGTCCTTTTCAAAATCAGAAAATCCCTTTTTAAAGCCATTACTGTATTCAATAAAGTAAGGAATCAAATCACTAAAATGAGTTACTTTCTTTGTGTTAATGTAATAGTTTTCTTTGTTTGCTATAAATGATATTTGTGTATGAAGTTTTTTTCTAGCATAATATGCCCCAAAAATATTAATGGGATATGGTTTTAAAACTCTATCGATGTTTCCATGATAACCAGAATCTTTCATTTTTTGATATTCAACATCTAAAATAAGTTGTCTAGTTGGGGAGTAGTAGAATTTTAAAATATCTTCATCTATATCAAATTTATTAAGTAAAAAATCATGTGATAACTCTTTTGGGACAATTTCTATTTTGTCCTCTTCGCAGTCAAATAAAAATGTTACCGTTGAAAATTGAAGTCTAATTTGTTCTGAAAAATCATTGTCTAGTTTATATGCTTTCTTTTGTTTTTTCGCCACTATTGAACTTGTTTTTTTGTTGCTTTCAAACTCTTTAAGTTTGTTTTTTACATAGTTGAACTTTAATTCAGCAATTTTTGTTTCATATATAATACTGTCAATGTTTTTAAGTTGATCAAAAATGTTACCTAAATTTTCTTCATTGATTTCACTAGATTCCGAATTAGGATTTATAGCGAAACTACTCAAAACCGTAGCAATAAAATCTAGCCTGTCATCCTCTGTAAGCTTATTTTCAGCTACAGTGGTCATGAAATAAAATTGGTCGTTAGCGGATTTATAAAGGTTTCTAATATTCTGATATTTTAAGACTGAATCCGTTAAGTAGTTTCTGGTTAGATCTATTCTATTTTCTTCATTTATTTGTTGTTGTTCAATTGTAAAAAAATCTTGCTTTAAGGAAATATCAAATGTAGATATTGCTAATTCCTCTGCTTGTTTGATTTTGTCAATGTAAACCGCTTTAATTTTTTTAAAACTATTATCATCCGAGTTACTATTTATTTGTTTGCTTTCTAAAAATTTAATAATCTTATTAAATCCAATTCTTATAGAAATTATTGTATCATTGGTAGATAGTTTAGTGCTACTAGCAATTTTCTTGACAATTATTGGGTATTTTGAATATGCTATATCTTCAGTATTTAATTTCATAAATTCTTGAGGCATTAGATAACGGTAATTTCCAGATTCACTACCTTCTCTACTTTCTCTACTTTCAAGTAATATTTTATTGAAATTTATATCAATGTAATCAAGCACAATTTTGTAGATTCCATATTCTCTTATTTCCTTTTCAATAAAATCATATTCATTAGCTTCTTCAAACTTTGCAAGAAATGAATCAAGATTTGATTGAAAATCTAAATTATAATCCTTTAAAGTAAAATAAACACCCTCATTTGTATTTTGTCCCATCAGTTTGATTTAATAAATTATAGAGTGGATAAGAAAAATACTAAATTAAAAATAATTCGTTAACTCCATTGCTAAATCTTTATTGCTCTTACCGATATAAGATAAAAACATTTGTTCTGTGCTGTGCCCGGTTACATAAATTAAATAGGTTGTTGGAATTTTGCCGTAAAAATTGGTTGCGAATGAACGTCTTCCAATATGTGAAGATACTAATTTCCACTTTTCATAATTGCTTGATTCTTTTCTAAAAATACCACTGTCTTCTGCAATTTCTACTTTCAGACTTCCAGGGACAACTTCATTGATTTTAGCAATT
>JAKLIH010000059.1 GCA_022709715.1 Patescibacteria group bacterium
GGATTTACAAACGGATTTTTGGTTTTACTCAATTCAATAAACTGTTCTGCTTTTCCTCCTCGCCAACGATAAATAGATTGTTTTGGATCGCCTACAATCATGAGCGACCCTCTTTCGCCTCCTAAATCTTCACTTGACAAGGCATTGTCAATCAACGGAATCAAATTTTCCCATTGCATTTGAGAAGTATCCTGAAATTCATCTATAAAAAAATGCTTGTAACGTTCACCCATTCGCTCATAAATAAAAGGGGCTGGTTGGTTTTGAATTTCGTTATGAATAATTGCATTGAACTCGGCTATCGAAAGAATATTTTGTTCGTCCTGAATTTTATGTAATTCTTGACTAACTCGATTGAGCAACGATAATGGAGTAATGTTTTTTAGAAAAGCGTTGTAGAGTATAAATTCTTTGCTATTCGCTGCAATTGTAAAATACCAACTCAAAAGTTGTGGGGAAATCAAATCAACGGTATCTTTTTGAGACTGCGGAAGGGTTTTTGCATATCGATTTCCTTCTTGTAGATAATCCGGTATTTTTAAATTCGTACTGATTTCGCCATTGGCAGTTTTTGAAAACCAATTATAAACTACGCCTCGAATAAAAGATTTTTGATCCAATTGATTTTCATCAAATAAAAACATTGCTTTTTTTGCCGTTTCGATACATTCTTTTTGGATATTTTTAATTTTTCCGGCAATTGTCTTCTTTAATTCAATAAATTCCTGAATTTGTTTGTCTTTAAAATGATCAATCTCGCTTCGATTATTTTCATTGGATAATAGTTTACCAATCTCTTTAATATCCCGGGAAATATCCCAAGATTTATCATCATCTGTTTTTTCTAAAGTAAAATTTACTAATAAATCAGTAAGCATCTCGTCGTCACCGGCTTGGGCGATTAATGCATCGATGGCTTCAGTAAGTAAGTTTTCAGTTTCTAAGGATACTTCAAATGTTGATGGTAAATTCAAATCATGAGCAAAGGTTCGTATGACTTTGTGTGTAAACTTATCAATCGTAGAAATGTCAAAAGCAGCATAATTGTGAATAATATTACGAATTATTGCTTTTGATTTGATATGAATATCCTGCAATGAAAGTTGGGTTTCCGCTTGAATTTGAGCCATTACCTCCTGAGCTTTTGTGTTCGGATTAACTTGAGCAAACTCTGAAAGGGTGCCAACTACCCTTGATTTCATTTCACCTACCGCTTTATTGGTAAAAGTAATTGCTAAAATATTTTTATAAGCATCTTCTTTACTTGAGGTAAGAATGATTTTTAAATATTCTTTGACTAAAGTAAACGTTTTGCCTGAACCGGCAGAGGCGTCGTAGATTGAAAAGGCTGGTTTATTCAAAACTATAATTTAAATTAATAAAACTATAACTAAATAGAATTTCTTATTCCAAAGTTAATTGATTAAATTTGATGCAACTATTGTCGAACATAAAAATTTATACTATGTCATTTGAATTACCAAAATTACCTTATGCATATGATGCATTAGAACCTCATATTGATGCCCGTACGATGGAAATCCATCATACCAAACACCATGCTGCTTATACCAACAATCTAAATGCTGCTATTGCAGGAACAGACATGGAGGGAAAAACTATTGAAAACATATTAATCAACTTAGATAAAACAAATGCTGCCGTTCGCAATAACGGAGGTGGATTTTACAACCATAACTTATTTTGGACTGTTATGACTCCAGATGGAGGTGGCGAACCAACTGGTGAATTAGCAGAGGCTATCGAGAGAGATTTTGGTACTTTTGCAGAATTCAAAGCCAAATTTGCAAAAGCCGGAGCAACACAATTTGGTTCGGGTTGGGCTTTTTTATGTGTGCAAAAAGGAGGTAAACTAGAT
>JAKLIH010000006.1 GCA_022709715.1 Patescibacteria group bacterium
AACTGGTGTGGTTGCTTCAGCAGTTGAATCAAATTGATATGAGGTTGCCCCTGTGGTAGTTACTCATATGTCACCTGCGGCATATTTTTGAATATAAATATCACCACCATTAGCTTTAACGCTGAATTTAATTGTTGTATCAGCAATATCTTTGGCACCAGCTTGAACTGTCTTTGTAATGTTAGTTGAAACTAGAGCAATAGTTGGAGCTTTAGTAAATGCTGTTAAGGCCTTTGTGGCAACTGAACCAGTAGTAACTGTTGCTACATCATCATTTGAGTCTACGGCAACAATTTTTGCAGCAGAAGCAGTTTGAGTAGCAAGAATGGATTTACCTTCTAAAACTGTAGATCCATCAATTGGTTTGATATCAGCTTTAAGTGTTAAGGTCTTGGTTGTATCTTTAGCAACCAAAATGCTTAAGCTAGAAAATGTAATTTCGCCATTAGCACCAGCAGCGCTGCCTACTAATGTTGAACCATCATATAACTTTATGCCACTAGCAATTGTGCCAGCGTCGGTCATTGTGGTATAAATAGTTTTAATAGTTACATCTCTATTTTCAGCTTTAATATCGAATGATCCCAAAACTACATCACTTGTTGTAGCACTTGCATTACCAATAATATAGCTTAATTTTGGAGAATTTGCATTTAATGATACTGACAAATTTCCTTTTGAGGAAGCGGCAATAGCAACAGAATTATTGAAGGTTGTAGCATTACCAGCATATTGGTCAATACCTTTACCATCAATACCTCTTATAGAGCTAGTTCCAAATTTGAATGCAGTAGTTTTTGTATTTTCTGGGTTAGATAATACTGTGGCTTTGACAACAACATCTTTATAACCACCTTTGGCGATTAAAATTGATAAGTTATCAAATCTTAATGTATAATCTTGACCAAAGGTATTTTCTATAAAATTATCTTTTATAGACGAAATACTTTTAACTAATGAACCATCGGCATATAAATCAAATGAAGAATATGTCTTTCATGGTAAAATAGCATTGGTACTATCTCAGATTAAACTAAGATCAATTCTTTGAACATTAATATCTGAATTTTTAGCACCGAGTTTGGCAGCTTGAACAACCTTGCCAGCATCAGAATATTTAAGAGTAGATTCCTTAAATGTAGGTGAAGCTTCGGCTGTTAAAGTACCTTCGGTACCGCTAACAACTGTTGTAGGAGTTGTTGATGTTGGAGTGGTTGTAACTGGGGTTGTAACGCAATATTTAGCGTTTAATGAACCACGAGTTAAAGGTCCAACATAACCAGTGGTAGGAATACCATTGGCACCTTGATAAGTTTTAACAGCAGCTAATGTCAAAGGACCAAAATAACCGGTGTTTGTAACACCTAATTTTTCTTGGAGCAATTTAACATCGTTGCTTGTCATACCTTGTGAAAGGTCGGTTGAGAAACAAGTTGTAGTTGCAGCTGTAGTTGTTGTGGTTGTGCCAGATAGAGCAGCAATTTGTTGAAGTAATGTAGCTATTTGAGCTTGTAATTCTTCAATTGTAACTGCGCTAGCATTGAAGGCACCAACAAAAGCAAATGATGCAACTAAAACGATTGCGAGTAATTTTTTCATTATAAGTTTAAATTTATTAACCCCCTCTTTTAAATCATGTTATTGATATAATTCGGGAGCAAAGTATTTATAAATGTTCACTCTTATGTGAACGCAAGCCATTAGACGACCCCCTTCTCTTTATTTATACAGAAGAGTAACGGTCTAATTGTAAGCCCTTAATTACTGGGCTCAATTAGCAAAATTAATGAGAACTTTTCTACTGGATTCTGAAGCTCGGTTTCTTTCGGCAAAAATTGTTAAGGTTTTAACAATTTTTGCCGAAAGAAATATTATTTAATATTTAATGAACTTTTCTTTAGATAGTTTGGATTGTTTGATAATATCTTTGAATGTTCCTGGAGTTAATTCTTGGTTACCGCCATGAAATGGAACCACAACAATAAAACTATCCTTTGTATGCTGCATAATATAATGACTACCTGTTTGCCTTATATATAGAAAATTATTATTTTCTAAAATTTTTATAATCATCTTAAATTTCAACGGTCGCATAGTGCTTA
Source organism: Patescibacteria group bacterium (assembly GCA_022709715.1). Taxonomy (GTDB): domain Bacteria; phylum Patescibacteriota; class Minisyncoccia; order UBA6257; family JAKLIH01; genus JAKLIH01. The sequence continues at coordinate 2,103 of JAKLIH010000006.1, forward strand.
TTTAGGAGTATTGACAAAAGATACTTTCATTCGGCCAACATAGGTTTTAGGTGTTTTCTTTTCTATTGGTATTGGTTCGCCTAAATCTGATAAAGTTTCTAATCAAAGTTCTAATACATCCTGTGCCATTTCTTGGGCATGATCTAAATCATTGCCAAAAGTTACGCATCCTGGCAAAGCTGGGAAAGATACTGAATATCTACCATCTTTTTCCCTTGTAAATACTGCGGTATATTCTAATATTTTTTTGCTTTGTTTTTTGATGATTTTTTTCATAATTATGTATTTAATTATTCTACTGGATTCTGAAGTTCGGTTTCTTTCGGCAAAAATTGTTAAGGTTTTAACAATTTTTGCCGGAAGAAATATTATTTATTATTTAATGAACTTTTCTTTAGATAGTTTGGATTGTTTGATAATACTAGACAATGTTCCTTTGTAGATTGGATTATTTTTCCCATGAACTGGAACCGGTAAAGTGATATTGTTTTTGTGATCCTTAAAGATTCAATGACTACCGTTTTGCCTTATAAACACAAATCCATTTTCTTCTAATATTTTTATTAGTTGTTTTGCGATTAATTGCGGCATGCTTGTCTGCAATTAATATCAACTTTTATAGTGGTAGCTATTCCTTCTCTCTGTTTTCTTGTGGCAGCAGTAGATTCATCTAGTAATACTTCTAATCATAGTTCTAGCACATCTTTAGCATATTTTTTGGCTTCTTTAAGATTCTTTCCAAATGTCACACAACCAGGCAAGCTTGGAAAAGACACATCGTATCCTCCCTCGGGAGCTTTTGTAAATACTGCGGTATATTCTAATATTTTTTTGCTTTGTTTTTTGATGATTTTTTTCATAATAATTGTTATTTTGTTTAAATTATAATCCTAAAATATTTATTTGCTTACTGGTTCGGTGGTAATTAAATCAGATGGATTAATAACAACATTAAGTTTATAACTTTCTACAATATCGAGTGAAGCTAAAGCGCCTAAACAATCATTATTTGTGATTTTGTTTTTAGCGTCTTTGAGCAAACTAACAATTTCGGAATATTTGGTTGGATTAAAGACGGTCATATCGGGGTTAACAGTTAAAGCTGTAATTTTTTCTTCAACATATTTAGAACAATTATCAGATTTTTCTTCGGCGTTGAATATAACAGCTAAAATTTCACCGGTTGTTTGTTTTATAGTATCTTTAATATCAGACGGTAAAGTGTTGCCAGTTGTTACAGTTGGGCTTAAGTTGGTTTCATTACGTAGAGCAGTGGTATTGTCTTCTAAAGATTTGGACATGGCCAAAACTTTTTTAGGATCTTTGATATTTTGAATGTCATTAGAAATTTGATTTAAATCTTGTTTGATTGACTCTGATATCTTGGCGATTTGTTCGTCAGAAACGTTGTCTTGTTTGATAGCGGCTAATTTATCATTGGCAATATCAAATTGTTTTTCAATCTTTTTATTTTCAGGAAGAATGGATAAACTAATTTTGTCAGCTCTTTCTCTTAAAGCATACATTGGGCTCAATGGCGAAATATTGGCGGCCATTTGAAAACCACCATAACCTAATAAGGTTACAGCCAAGAAAGCCATGACTGGTTTGAAAAAATTGATATATTTATTGAAAGATAAGAGAACTGGCTTCTTGGAGGTCATTTCATAGGAAGTTACTTTATTATAAACATCAGCTTTAACCGTTGATTGATTAAAACTAGAAACCCCTTCACTCTTTAAGGATTGAAGGATAGAAACAAGCTCTTCATTTGTAAAACCTTGTTTTTGCATTGGTTTTTAACTTAGTTTTACGCTTATATTAATATAGACGTAAAAAGAGATAATTTGTTACACCCCCACACACAGAAAGTTTAAGGTTAAAAATTCCATTTTTAACCGGTAGACAATTGAACTTACTATGTAACACGTATTTTAATTAGAATGTTTAACTACAAAATATTACGTTTATCGCTCCAAAACTTTTCTGAGTGTGGGGACTAGGCCCTAAAACAAATCAAATCTCAAAACTCAAAAATCAAAACCATATCTTAAAAATGTAAAAATAAAAATGGCAATTTAGATAATTCGAGTTGTTAGGTTGCCACCTGCCTGCCGATAGGCAGGGACTAGGCCCCCACTGCCCCAAGAATCCCGTCACAACCAACCAAAGGTTGGTGTGAGGGCTAGCCGAATCTATCCGAATGATCCGAACATAATCAAAGTCATTAAAAAATAAAGATAGTGATTCTGATTGTTGAGATTATACAGTTTTTTCCTTTCGGATAGTTAGGATTGTTCGGGTTGTTGGAGTTATGCTATTTTTCCTCTTTCGGATAGTTAGGGTTGTTCGGGTTGTTAGGGTTATGGATATACAAATAAATGAAAAAAACAACCTGATAAATCAAATTGTTTCTTTCAGTAGTTAAGCATTAGTTCAATAGTATTGCTACTAAAGTACTACTACTTAACTATCTATATATTAGCATATATTTGTTATTTGTCAAGAGATAGATTGTGTTTTAGAAATTCGTCAAAACTTACTGTTTTTGTTTCCATTTTTTCGGCAATTTTCTTAGGCACTGCTCTATTGGCAGCTACTACGCGTATCATCTCAGAAACATCGAAATTTGTATTGTTAATGATAATGTCTTTTTTAAAAAACAACCTATGAGCTAATTTTTCTTTCATAACTAATAATTCATGGGCAGCTGATCTCGAAATAAATTCAACATCAGAAAAATCTAATTCAAAGGTTTTGAATGGCATTTTTTTAACCATCTTCTCAAGCTTGTTTATGGCGTCTCGCGAGGTTATAATTGGTGCCAATATTGTTTTGATATTTAGTTTATTATTTTTCATATTATTTATATATTACTCTACATAATTATAAATGTCAATTGGATTTGTTGGAAATTTAATTCTATAACCAGCGATCACTCCTTGCCATGTAAAATTAGTTATCTCAGTAATGATACTGTTGTTACTGTTAATGTTTCAGGCAATATTATCAGAAATAAGTATAAAACTACCGTGTAGACCATCACAAATTATATTTTTTGACGAATATATGCCGTATCCCCTATCTTTGCCAGGAGTTGAAGATTCCATCTCTATTAATTTATGAAAAGCTTCTATATTATTATTAAATTTTAAATTTTTTTCATCTTCATAAGATTTTCTAATGCCCCTTCCGGTATCAATGATGCAAACATCAACAAAATTTAAATTTGGATATAATTGAGCTAAAACTCAACCATATTTTTTGTTGCTATGTTCAAAAATATTAGTAATTAATTCTGAAATTGGAGTAAATATAATATTTTTATTACTCTTTATGTTCATTTTACTATATACCAATTCCTGGAATCAAGATTCTAATTTTTCTTTATTATTATCATCTAGTTTTTGTAAAAATACTATTGGTATATAAGTTTGTTTTCTACAATTTTCAGGTATGCTTGTAATCCCAATTGGAAAATTTATTGTATTTAAATAATGCAATGCTTGCTCATTTTCGGGTAAAATGTATTGGCTTTTGTTTTCGTAAATATAAGCACAAATTGGCAATATTAAAACCGGATAAATTCAATTTATCTCGGTTAGGTCAAAACATATATCTTCGGTATTATTAATTTGCGAAAAAGTATCAAATAAAACAATTAATTGCGCTTCAATTGAATTGTTAATAGGATTTATAACTTTAACATTCTTAGCCATATTAAACGTCTTATTCTATATAGAATAAGACGTATTTAATTTATATTTGTTACACCCCCACACTCAGAAAGTTTAAGGTTAAAAAAGATAGCTGGAAAATAATAGTAAGACAGTAGTAAAGCTATTGTAAGACGATGGAAATACAAATAAATCCCAACGGTACCAGGTACCGTTGGGATTGGAAGCTGGTGAACCGGCGGGCATAAAATGCCCGCCGGTTTCCGGTTTAAAATTCGAATTCAGAAAGGTTTTCTTTAAAAACCAGCAATTTATTGAGATCAGTTTTATCAAATATAAAATTGGATATATCGTTTTCTAGTTCAGACATATTAATATTTTTCAAAAATTCTTGCAATTTGTTTTTTAGCTCAGCACTATCATTAATATTCATTTTTATTTTTAAATAATCATAATTGGGCTTGGTTTTGGCTATTAAAAAAATAATATCATAAATATCTCGACCAAGAACTCGATTGCGTTCAAATAAAGCTCTGATTTTTTGAGAAAGTATAATATTAATTGGAGTTACGTTTATTTTCGTAAGAACATCAAATTTTTGAATTAATTTTAAATCGGGCTGGTATGTAAAATTATGAGAAGCAGTATCTATTTGGATTAAAAGTTTTTCATCTTTATATACTGATAAGTCCAATTCTTTAAGCAAGTTTAAAAATTTAATATTGCCCCGAAAAGCACCTTTTTCTGATATATCGTATTCTATTTTATAGCCTTCTAGCTCTAATTTAGCAATTATTATAGCCATTAATTCTTTAAACTCTTCAACGGTAATACCAAAATTATCAAAATCCAAATCTTCGGAAAATCTTTGATTATTATATATAATTCTCAAAGCCGTGCCTCCTAAAAACGATAATTTTGATATAAATTTTGAGTTAAAAATAATATTTAATATCTTGTATTGCAGATACTCTCTTAGAATGGCTCTGCTTTTATTAGCTAAATTACTTGGATATTCTTTTGCTATCTCTGAAAGATTGATCATGGTAAATATAATTTAAAAAATTATTAATTATTTTTTTAAACGACATATTATTGTATTTCAATAAATAATCATTAAATTTATTAAGATCTAGTGTATTTCGTATCTCTTCTATATTAAACCTTAACTCTTCAATATCTTTTTCAGTTTTAAAATGACGATGAAAGTATAAATAATCTAAAATGGCTTTTTCACGATCGGCAATTTTAAAAAATAAGTTTTTAAAATGGATTATTTCATAACCAAAAAATAAACTGGGAGTAATATTGTTGTAAACAAAATTATCTATTGGCGTCATGAATTTCTTAGTTTTACGGGTAGAGATAGAAGCAACGGTAAATGTTTGTTCAGGAATAAAATTATAATATCTTAAAGCTGATTCCAAAGAGATATATGAAGGTTCATAAATTTTATTAGCTATAGCAAAAGAAGAAAATTCATTAATTTCTGAACTAGATAATATATAAAAACCACGGATAACTTTCTTAATATACCCTTGTTTTTGTCATTCAACCAAACGATGGTTATAAAACTTAGGAAATTCCTTTTTTATATCGTATGATGATATAACAACATTATTTTTAAATGTATTTGCAAAATCAATGATTGTATTCATGTTGTTTCTTTAAATTACTCTAAACAGTAATTATTGGAAATAATAGCAAATAAATTTGTTTTTGTCAAGACCTTTTTTAAAAAAGTTAATTTCCTTAATTTCCAATCCCAACGGTACCAGGTACCGTTGGGATTGGAAACTGAAGAACCGGTGAACCGGCGGGCATTTTATACCCGCCGGTTTAAAATTCGAATTCTATTTGAATCAACCCTCAAAAAAACTAGATACTGAATCAAAAAAACTATTAATTATACCACCGATATTAAACCCGGAATCGCTATCATCACCTGGCGCAGGTTCAGTCGGTTGAGGACCCGGCTCTGGCTCGGGGGATGGCTGAGGATCTGAGGTACTGATGCCTTCTTCAATATTGGGAAATGGCTGCTCTTCTGTTGGTCTATTATTGTTATAAAATGTAATTTGTGAAATTTTAGCTAGCGGTGACGAAAATGCCTCTCCACCGTCATTATAACGTATACCAAACACTAAACAAACAAAATTTTCAAATTCAATATTACTTTGTTGTAACTCATTGACAAACCTTTTTGTTGGTATAGATATAATAAGATCTTTATCTGATTTTTGTGCTCGAACATAGCCTTTTGTGATTGCAACAACAAATTTATATTCAGCACTGTTATTACTTTTTGCAAGCATCTGATCAGAACAATTAATATCAATACTACTAACCGCAGAAAAATCAAAATTATCGCACGTTGTATGCATAGCGAATGGTATATACGGGTCGTCTAAATAAAATTTAGTTTTGTTGCTATTGTAGCTATTTAAGTTAAATACGCAAGGTTTGATTCTAAATTCTGACGACAATTGTTCATAATTATCCGCGTCGTCATTGACAATCATGGACAAAAGACATTTGTCAATATCACCTTTCCGATAAAAAATATTTCTTAAATTTAATGAATCTACTCGATAGTCACCTGGTTTTATGTATTCCAACGATGTTTTTCCATAATAAAAAGGGTTTTCATAACCTTGGATAGTGCCATCAAGTTCTTGACAAATAATTTTATATTCGATATCAATAGTAGTTGGTATTTGTTTGTCGTTTACACCGTTACAATAAACATTGATATCAATCGGAAGATAATAATCTTCTCCTTGAGTATAAATCTTGTTTTTTATTGGATATACAATATTATAATTACAAGTGTTGGTCGAATCACCATCTTTGTTCAAATTGACAAACTCCTTGGTATACGAATCCTGTTTATAATAATTTGTTTTATGACTTTTGATATCGTCTAAACAGTCTGGATCAAAACTCAATTTTTGATGCCAATTTTCATCTGGTCGACATTGATATACATTAAAAATTACTTTAGTTTTGTCATCTACTATTTTAATGTCATCGGGAATTATAAATTTTTTATTAAAATAACCATCTCCGGAATCATCTCTAATAAACGACTCTTGGTGTTTATCTTTACTATCAGTATATTCCATCGAAAAATAAATTGGATATGATTCATTACATTTTGATAATTCGCTCATTAATGAAATTTGTTGCAATTTTTCCTCAAACTCAGCACCTTCGAATTTAACATCGCAATAATCAGTTAAGGGATTAAATACTAATGGGTTAATCTTTTGATCTGGTGATGTTGGCGCAATTGCAATATGAACAGAGTCTTCATTTACAACCGAAGCTGGCTTTATAAATCCTAATCCTTCTAGGGCACTAGTTAATAAATTTTTTAGACCGCTTATAGCTAATGGCTTGGATGATGAAGATGTATCAAGAGTTGATGGTTTATCAAGATTAAGACCGAGAAACGATCAAGGTGTGGTTTCTTCAGTTTTTTGATTGGTAACGGATGATGAATTAAGATTAAAATCAAAATTTGATCCATTTAAAACGTCTTGGGATACAGATGGTGCGGTTTGTGGAGTTTCACTTTCGACTCAAAAATCATTGATATTAAAACTTGAATTAGTTTGATCACTAATTTGAAACTCGGATGATTTGGTTGGTTTTTCTATATCAGTATCAACTGATCAATTGGTTCAATTACTATTTAAAAAACTATCGGATAAAGTGTAAGCTGGTTTGGTATTATCAGCTTTGCATTCAGATTCGGTGGCATAGTCGTCATCGCTTTTATAATCCACCTGTTCGCATTTTTGAGTTTTGGTATTGTAAATTCATCTGTTATAATTATTTTGCATGAAACTGCCAATATCAAAAGACGTGGTAAAATTATTTAAACCACTAAAAGCACTTTCCGTGGCAGCTTTTGAATTAGAAAAGCCAAAAGAAAAAATTAAAATAACAAACAATAATAAATAAAATACTTTTTTCATAAAATTATTTTATATTTGATTATATCAAGAATAGCATATTTTTAAATTGTAAACAACAAATCGAGTAGATTAAAATTAATCATAACGGTACCTGGTACCGTTATGATTAAAGTAAAGATTAAGCCATATCTTTTAAAGTCATTAAATATTAATATATGTTCGGAATGTTCGGAATGTTCGGAACATATTGATTTCCAATCCCAACGGTACCTGGTACCGTTGGGATTGGAAACTTGGAGACCGGCGGGCATTTTATGCCCGCCGGTTTTTTAAAAATTATTTAGCTGTTCAATCTTTTTTTGAATTCCTGATTGCAGAATTATACCTTTGAATGTTCCGGGATGTATAGGTTTATTACCATGTCTAGGAATACAAACTTGTCTTTTAATGCCCGAAACAATGCCAACGTAGAAATAGTGACTACCGTGAATATGGGTAAGATAAAAGTTATGTTTTTTCAAAAACTCGCTGATTTCTAAAAACGTTCAATTATATAATCCGCGAGACATAATGTAAAAAATTAAACATTGGCCAATGCCTTTTTGCCGAACATATATACATTGGGCATTGAAGGTTTATGGTTATTTTTATTAATTTTATCTCAGATTATTTCATATTCTTTATTGGTTTTTTGATTTAACATAGAAATATCAACATTATTTTTAATGGCCGATTGAATATAACCAGTTATTGCTTCTAACAAATTAAATAAAACAATATTTGGATCTTTATCAATTTCAACAATATTAAATTCTAGAGCAACTCCACATCAGCTGCCTCCTTTTTTAAAAATTATAAATCTAACTTTTCCATTTTTAAGACTATTTTTTATATCTTTGGACATAATTAAATTATTTAATATGTATTATAATTGTATCAATTTTAAATTAAAAAGTCAACGTTAAAAATCCAATCCCAACGGTACCAGGTACCGTTGGGATTGGAAATTGGAGAGGAAATGGGAAACTGGGAAACCGGCGGGCATCAAATGCCCGCCGGAAAATTATTATTTTTGTTGGTCTTGGCTATCAAGATACAAATCAGCCAATTTGGTTAAAAAAATATCCTCAATTTCAACTAAATTCTGGTTTATAGTATCAATAAAACGTTTATGATTTTCTTTAGATTTGTCGTCACTTTGTGTTTCTGATTGTGATGTTTTATTGTTTTTGTTTAATTCTTCTATTATTTGTTCTTTGGGACTTTTAATTGGATCAATGTTTCTCACAACAGCTCAGATTTTTTCAATAAATCTTTCAAAAAATTGTTTACCAATGGTAGTATTAGTTTTAATAATGTATTTGATAAGTGTTTTTTCGTCTATATTCTCTTCTTCTTTTTTAGGATATAGTCTTGAAGATTTAATGTCATCAAGACCTTTATCTATTTCGTCAAACGATTTTGCAAGATCCTTAGGATGAAATGTGGTGGTAAAAAAATCGTTTATAATAGGCTCGAGAGCCTTTTTATCACGAATATGATTTAGTATATTATGTTTAAAAGATGAATAAACTTTTCAAAAAGGTTTTGTTTCTTCTTTTAATTTTTTTCTTTCTTCTTCTAATTGTTCTATTTCTTCTTTTAATGCATCTTCGTGCTGTAATCCTTGAACAAGACTGGCTAAATTGTTTTGATTCTGTGAATCTAATTTCGAAGGTATTGTTGAACTTTCAAAACCAGAAGATATGTTTTCAAACATCTTTTCAAGATCTTTATTACTGGGTCCTGTTGATTTTCGAAATCCCATACATTTATTTTATGGTTTTTTTAAGAGATTCTAAAGCTCGATGGATAATCACACGAGTATTGGTTTCAGTGCGACCAATAATAATGGCAATCTCTTTTGAATCTAAACCTTGAACATAATAATAAATTAAAACATCGGCATAAATTGGATTGAGTTTTTTGATACAATTCAAAACCATTTCTCTTTTTTCCGATTCAGCGTATTCGCGAACGATATTTTCATTAGACTCGATTTGAATTTCAACAATATTTTCATTTTCACTATCTTCGGTACTGGCTTCAATTGAAACCGTAATTTGCTTGCTATCTTTACGATAAAAATCAATTAAACAATTTCGAGCTAGACGATATAAAAATGCACGAGGATTTTTTAAATAATCTTCGGGTTTGTCACAATTGGATTTTCAAAATTTAAAAAATGTTTCGGATGTTAAATCATTAGCAATATCACTAGAACTGGTTCTTAAGAACAAGAAGTTAAATATTTCTTTTGAAAATGTGTCATAGATGTTTGAAAATTTTTCTTTTGTCATATTTGTTTATCTACGGCAATATCTTTAATTTTGTGAATAAAAACAAATTAGCCGGATTTCAATCGGTATCTTTGTAGGGATATGTTATCAAAAAAAATAAGAAAATGCAAACCCCCTCTTTTAAAAGTTGATTACAACTTTCTAAAATAATGAATAAACCCCAGGATAAATTTTTATCCAGGGGTTTATTTTTCTTCTAGATTTTTTTATGTATTAATTCACCTCCTTCCATAAAAGCAGTCAATCCGGCTCTGTTCTCGACAAGATTGCCAGTTTTAGGCCACAACAACACTCCACATTCAGGACATACTATAACTGGTGAATATAAACTACATCCGGTTTGGACTATAGTTGTTTTGGCCGTCTCTTCTTCAAAAGTTGTCTTACAATTTTTGCACTTCATTTTTTCTCCTTTTTTTTATTTGAAGCTTCTAATGGTATACTACCACGCAAACACACTTTTGTCAAATTCACAAAACTCAACATCTTGCCTTTTAGAGATTGATATGATAGAATGTGAAAAGTAAATAGAAAAATAAACAATTAGGAGGTTTTAATCAATGTCAAATCCAAAACGATTCGCAAGCTTTCAAGCCAGCATGGTGAATTACGAAAGACATCAAGACCATGTTATTGCTTCGTTCTCTCAATTTTTAGTAAGATATCCGCTGTTGCCTTTAAATGTTGGCAGCATCATATTGGGTTATCCGGAACCAGGTGTATTACCTAAGAAACCGAACAACTTAATTTCGATCTACACTATTAATCCTGGCACTGTATCTGATATTGAAAGAAAGGTGGTTGAAAGTGTAATAACAAAAAAAGTTCTCGAACCATTCAAGAAAGAACTATTACAAGAAGGACCGTTCAAGGGTCGTCAAGACATCGTAGACGCAATTGTATTATCACAATGTGAAGAAAGGTGATACAAATGAGCAAGTATAGTATTGATCAAAAAAATGCAACTCAAATGGCCAAAATTTTGTCAAGAAATATTTGGCCAAGTAAAGATGTGCTAAGCGTAACTCATAGCACACATCCAGAAACTGGTCAATCTCATGTGATAATCGAATCTGATAAGCCACTAGAAAAAGTAGAACGAGAAATAAAAAAAATCCTGTTTTTGCATGGTAAAATAATTGAGCCATTACAATTAACCCCTATCGAAATCAAATAGGATGTATTAATAAAAAGATGGGTCGATCTTGGCCCTCTTTTTTTTATATTTTAAAAACATCTCGATTGTTATATCGAGATTTTTTCTCTGTTTTCACAAAAAGAAAAACCATTTATTAGGTTTTTAAATTATATTTTATTATTTTATTATTTCATTTTTGATCTTTGACCCCGCTTCGCCTGCCTACCGGCAGGCTCCACACCAAGTTTGCACTAGTTATTTTGATATTAATATTAGGCAATACTAATCATTTAAAATACTAATTTATTAGCAAACTTGGTGTGGGGGCATGTTTTTGAGATCAAAAAACTTTGTTTTTTGCTGTGCCCCCAGCAGGATTCGAACCTGCGACCATTTGCTTAAGAGGCAACTGCTCTACCAGACTGAGCTATGGGGGCGGATAAAATAAAATTTCAAGTATCAATGTTCCCACCACGACTAACCGAAGGTTGATGTGGGCCTGCCTGCCGGTAGGCAGGGGCTAGCAATGTTCAAAAGGAAAGAGTAAGTAGTAAATGGTAATATAAAGAGTAATTGGTAAATAGTAATTAGTAATTATTTGCTCTTTACTATTGTCTTACTATTGTCTTACTATTGTCTTACTATTGTCTTACTATTGTCTTACTATTGTCTTACTATTGTCTTACTATTGTCTTACTATTCTACTACATTTTTCTTCTTTTTTCAATAGTTAAAAAATAAAAAAAACCCCCTGGACAAAACTTTGTCCAGGGATGTTGTTTTCAAATGCGTTTATAATCACTTAACTTGAATGGACAACAGAATGTTGCTCCTTCGTCAAGCTCGAACTTGAACCAGAGCACTTTTGTAAATTCGGAACAATGTTCACAATCCGTATCTGGTCCTGGAACGCCTACTCCTAATACTACACCTTTTTCCCCTCTATAGCTGACCATATCACCTACATTGAAACCAAATTTATTGCAAGCTTCATTCGAATCATCTATAGTAATTTCGTCACCAACAACTGTAGTTATCGTTTTCATTTTTTCTCCTTTTTAAATTAAAATCTACTATTAATATTCTACCACACAACTACAATTTGGTCAAGTTTTTTCAATAGCAAGTTATTTAAAGATAAAATTAGTTAACATAAAGCTAACATTGCAAAAAACTAAACCAACGATGACACCGAGAAAAACATCTAATGGTCAATGTAAGCCATTGTAGACGCGCGATCACATAATCAATGGGATGAGTGGTGTTAATAATATAAATCAAGGACTATATAGTATTAGAGTAAAAACGATAGCGACAACAGCGGTGGTATGGCCCGATGGTGAAGCACTATTTTGTTCTTTTTTGCCCAAAGGCAAAACATCGCCATCGACTAAATAGGGGCGCGGATGATAAGTTAATTTTTTGATAATACCATCGACGACGATTCGGATAAGTAATAAAATAAATCCGACGTTTAAAGCTAATTTGTAAAGTAAAACAATATCGTGACGAATTAATAATCAAATGGTTGTTCAAAAACTAAAAAATAAAACTAGAAAAAGTTTATCACTGATTAATCAAGACATTGTGCTCAAAAAATAATTGCGATGATTGTAAATTTTTTCGAATCAATATTGATTCCAATTTTTCATATAAAATAATTAAGTAATATTTTAAAGTCAAACATTCTATTCAAAATATACATCGTATAATAAAATTAATCGTTTCCTGGTTAAAAATTTTATTTTTAATCTTAACCTTTCTGTGATGGGGGCCAGCCCCGCTTCGCTCCACAACCAACCAAAGGTTGGTGTGGGGGCTAGCCCCCACACTCAGAAAAGTTTTTAAGCGTTAAGTAATATTTTAAAGTTAAACATTCTATTCAAAATGTACATCATACAATAAATTTAATTGTTTCCTGGTTAAAAATAGAATTTTTAACCTTAAACTTTCTGAGTGTGGGGGTGCCTCCAGAGGGATTCGAACCCCCAACCTCGTGGTCCGAAGCCACGCACTCTATCCAGTTGAGCTATGAAGGCAAGATATTTAAAATATTAGCATAAAAACGATAATAAGTAAATAAATGATTTTGAAAATAAAACATGTTAACATGAATTCAGAATATTGTTAATGACAGGATAAAAATATATCGTTCATGATTATTGCAAATGTTGACATTTCTTTTTTGGATCTCAATATAATTGAGACGATCGGTTAAAAATTTTCCAAAACTATAAAATATTTTTAATTTTTTACACATCATAAAATATTATATTGAAAGATCAAAAATTTTTTGAAATAAATGAAAAACCCCATTGAAGTAAATAAAATTTATTTTACTCCTTTGGGGTTTTGGAAGAGATCATTCATCTAGGAATAATGGCCAGTAGTTTGCTCGCAAATAACTAGCCGCTACATACGAGTCCTCAATCTTTGCCAGTCTTTCATCGTTAGTGTATAAAACACTAACTTCTTTGGGGTTGGCGGGTAGTAATTCGGTTTCATTAACACGAACCACTGCCACAAGGAATCCATCGGTCCATATCAATGGTTTACCGCCAATACCACCGACTGTTGGAAACTTGTCTTTTATTTCAGACAATTCTGATTTAAGCCTGTAGTTTTCTAAAGATGTCCAAACCGCCATCACTACCATGCAGATCATTGCCATTGATAGCACAACCCTCCGCATAGTATTTCTTCTACCTTCTTCGCGAACCTTTTCTTCCATCGTTAATCTCCTTCGATTTAAAAAGCTATTGGTATTATAGCATAATATTGGTAATTGGTCAACACCACGCATATCCAGTTGAGCTATGAAGGCAAGATATTTAAAATATTAGCATAAAAAAACTGATATGTAAATCAAATTTGATTTTAAAAATTAATTATGCTAATCTAATTTTAGAAAATTATAAATTAAATGAAAAGGAGATAAATATGCCAGGGATAAGATTGTCAACGTTCTTAGCAGCAATGAACCAAAAGTCCTCGCATGTAAATTCGAAAGTTAAGATCCGCGGACTAGATGGAAAACTGTATAATATAAAAGGAGTCCAATATGAACCTGAGGAGCCCGATGATGGATGCATCATTATTGAGATGGAGCCATTTGAATAAAACAGTTTTTTGTTAACTTTAAAAAATAGTGATATATAAATAGAAAGGAGTAAAAAATGAATATAACAGAGCTAATCGACCGCTTAGAACAACTCAAGAATGAAAATCCAAATCTCCATGTTTATGTGCTTATTAACGGTAAGCGCGAAAACATAAGTGTAAATCACACCACAGACTCGGACTGTTATCCGGAAGATGTGACAATATGTCCCATCTAATCCCTTTCAAACATCGCCAAGCAATATTGGCGATGTTTTTATTTATTTATTCCTTTGCCATGAAACTTTTGATAAGTTTCTTTTAGAGCTTTATTGGTTAAGTGTGTATAAATTTGAGTGGTAGCAACTGAAGAGTGGCCGAGCATGGATTGGACAGAACGCAAATCGGCTCCATTTTGAAGTAAGTCAGTAGCAAAACAATGACGTAATGTATGGGGTACAACTTTTTTAGTAATGCCAGCTTTGGTAGAATAATATTTTATAATGCGTTCAATAGATCGAGTGGTCAAGCGTGTATATTTTTTATTTTTGATATTAGGCAAACTAATAAACATTGGTTCGTCCACAATATCTTTTCGAGCTTTTAATCAGTCCATTAAATATTTTTTAGCCCGATCGGACAAAAACACAACTCTAATTTTTCTTCCCTTACCTCTAACTGGAAATTCGCCAGTTTGAAAGTTTACACTATTGAGATTGAGTGAGCAAAGTTCGGACACACGAAGGCCGGTAGAAAAAAGTAATTCCAAAATGGCTTTATCTCGAATACCTCTAGTGTCAGAAATATCCGGAGCGTCTAATAATCTCATTAGTTCGTCTTCAGAAATAATATTGATTTCGCGATCACCCGCTTTGGGTAAATCAATCTTATCCGGGGAAATAACATCAATGTCGCGACGAATTAAATATTTTAAAAAATTACGTAGAGCAATAATATAATAACCTTGAGTGTTCTTTTTTCTTTGTTCACCCGAATCAACAATTTCACGATTTAAAAATAAACGATATTCACGCAATGAATCGTAGGATATATCTTTAGGAATTAAAGTTTCGTAACTTTTACCAAGATAGCTAGAAAGCCATCTTAAAAAATGCAAAATATATCGCTCGTAATTATCGCGAGTGTTAATACTTCGATTTTTTTCTATCTCAATGAAGTTGAGATAATCTGTGAGAAGGGGTTTTAAAAGCATAGTAAAAACTTAAAAGTTAAAAGTCAAATGTCAAAACTAAAAATCAAAAACTAAAATAAAAATATAAATTAGGCCATGTCGCAAAATATTATATCAAGGAGTTAAATAAAAATCAATGGGTTTTTATAAAAAGGAAAAAATCCTTGATCGTTAAGACCAAGGATTTTTAAGAGAGTCATCTTACTCTTGACTCCCTTCCTTTCCGAACGAGTTCTTTAAACTCGCCCGTTTTCTTCAGATCTTTCAAAATCGTTGCTCTGGGATCGTCCCGGAACGAATAGTGATTCAAGATCTGCTGTTCAGATAAGCCATCTTTTGACATCATAAAAATGGCTGCTTTTATTTCTGCTACGGCGTTTACGCTGTCGTTTTTAACTACTGTATAAATGCCAAAAACTAATACTGCAGCTACTACTGCAACTAGCATCTTATGCAGAAATTTCTTAACCGGCGGTTTTTCGTAAACTACCATAGCTATAGCCATCACTATTGCAAAAAAACTAACTTTATTTTTTTTCATTGTATTATTCTCCTTTAAAGAACAAATCTGTTTCGCCATTTTATATTATGGCTCATCAGTATGAGTTTTACTCATAGACAGATCCAAGTCTGGCTGGTAACCCAGCCAGACTTGGCAACGGATCATTTTAACGCACGTCTATTTGGGTGTGCGTTTTATCCTTTGTGACTGTGACAATAACATTGTGTTCAATACCATCCGGGGTAGTTAATACCTTCTTGGAAAAGGTATAAAAATATCCTTTTCCAAGATCCATACAATCTTGTCCTCCCCATTTGGATCGAATGGCGTATGGCAAGTTTTCGCTAACCACTTGTGGCAATAACATACCGCTAAAACCCACGGAATGCGGTGGTTGGGTATATTTGCGATAAATACCATAGCCGAAACCAGCTAAGATAAATGACAACAAACCACATAGCACCAACGAGCCAACATCGATCTTCATTTTCCTGGACATAATAAAACCCTCCTTATGGTTTATGCTTGCTTTTCAGCAGCTAAAAGTATTTAAATTTTAAATACTTTTGGCTGCTGAAATTATGCATATTTAAAGAACAAATTGATATTTGTATTATATCATACTATCCTTGATTTGTCAAGAAATTTATTTTAAACCTTATCAATCCCAACGGTACCTGGTACCGTTGGGATTGAAATTTTGGATTTAATACTCTACTCCATATGAAGCTTACCAACAAATTCTTTATATTTTTGTAAAAACAATGGGTGTTTTTTAAAATCTGGATCGGTTGCAAAAAGAAGCTTGGCTTCATTTTGGATATTTTTAAGTAACTTTGAATCTTTTATGGCCGTCATGGCTAAATCCGGAAAACCCGATTGGTTTTTTCCGAACATTTCTCCGGGGCCTCGTAGTTTTAAATCAATTTCAGCTAATTTAAAACCATCATGGCAATCCACCATGGCTTCTAGTCGTTCTTTGGTAGTTCGGCTATTCGATTCAGTATATAGAAAACAATATGATTGATAAACACCCCGGCCAACTCGTCCTCTAAACTGATGAAGCTGAGCCAGACCAAAACTTTCCGTGCCCATAATTAACATTACGGAAGCATTGGGCACATCCACTCCCACTTCAATAACTGAAGTTGAAACTAAAATGTTAATATCGTTATTATAAAATTTTTTCATAATCAATTCCTTGTCTTTGGATTTCATTTTGCCATGAAGCATTTCAATTTTAAATTCTGGAAAAATTTTTTTCATCTTTTCTACTTCTTTTTTGACAGCTTTAACTTCGTAATTTAAAAGCTGATCAAAAGAAAATAGATTTTTTACTTTTTTGGTACCATCTTCATTGGCTTGAACGCTCTCTTCAATTCTCGGGCAAATTACAAAAACTTGGCGACCATTATTGATCTCCTTACGAATAAACTCAAACATTGGTTTTTCTTTAATTTTAGGAACAATTTTAGTAATAATAGTTTTGCGATTTTTTGGCATTTCATCTAAAATGGATAAATCTAAATCACCATAGATTGAAAGAGCTAAGGTGCGAGGAATGGGTGTGGCGGTCATGGATAAAAAATGTGGAAGCAATACGCTATCCAAACAATCCGAACAATCCGAATGACCCGAATATTCGGAATTTAAAATTCTTTTTGGTTTTAAATATTTTTGTGTAAAATTGACTAACAATCCTAATTCTATGTTTTTTACTTTTAAATATCTTAAAATTTGACTATAATCATTTTTCTCAATATATGGTTTTGTTTTTAATTCAACTATAATTTTATTTTCAATTATAAAATCAGCAAAATTTGATTTGATGTTTGCTATTTCAATCGGCACTTCCCTTTGAAAATTAATATTATTTTCTTTTAATTTTTTGGCTAATAAATCACCATATTGCCTTTCACGACAAAATCTACCTATTTCATCGTGAATTTTAAATAATATGCCATTAATTTTATATGATAAATCTTTTTCTAAAATTTTATTTTTATTGTTATTGTTTGTTTTTTCTTCGGATAGTTCGGCTTGGCCCCCACCCCAACCTATGGTTGGTGTGGGGGATGAGTTCGGATTGTTGGGATCGTATAAATTATTAGATTTTTGTAACAATTCTTTGCGCTGCTTAATACCAAAACGATGTTGTTCATCGATGATGACTAGTCCTAAATTTTTAAAATCAATATTTTTTTGGATTAAAGCATGGGTACCAACCACCAGTCACTCGGTACCATCGCCAATACTTTTTAATAAATATTCTTTGGTGACCTTGCCTTCAATAAAACCATCTTTAATTTGAACACCATCACCAGTCATTAGGGCAATTTTTATTTTAAATGGTTCTAAATATTTTATAATACTTTGATAGTGTTGCTTGGCCAAAACTTCGGTGGGCGCCATAAAAGCCACTTGATAACCTTGTTTTATACATAATAAAGCTACCGATACCGCCACAATAGTTTTACCTGAGCCCACGTCACCTTCTAACAACCGATTCATTGGAGAACCAGTTTCTATATCTTTCATGACATCTCAAATAGCTTTCTTTTGAGAATTAGTTAAAATAAAAGGTAAAGTTGATAAAAATTCTTTGATTAAATTGATATCGGATTTAATCTTTGGCGCTTTGTTTTTGGACATTTTATCTTTGATCCGAAGTAAGTGCAATTGAGTGAGTAACATTTCTTCAAACACAAATCGATTTTTGGCATCAATAGCTTCGTCATTATTTTTTGGAAAATGAATTTTATTTAAAGCGTCTTCTAGATTAAACAACTTGTTTCGTTTTTTAGTTTCTTCGGGCAAATAATCAATAAATTGTTTTTGAAAACTATCCAGCAAACGTTTGATATAGGTGCGAAGCATTTTCGAACTAACACCACTAGTTTCGGGATAAACCGGGATCAATCGACCAGTGTGTTTAAGATTAGCAATATCAACTTCTTCATCATCTTTATTTTGAGATATAATTTCAAAAGCTGGACTTTGAAACACAAAATGTTTGCCTTTAGCTTTGGGTTTACCAGATACAGTAATAAGCGATCCATTTTTGATTTGGTTAGAAATGAAAGGTTGATTAAACCAAACTAAATCCGCTGAAGCAGTTTCATCAACAATTTTGGCTTCAGTTAAAAGCATGCGTCTGCGATAGGTACGATAACTTCTAATTTTTTCAACATGACCGATAATTGTGGATGGAACATCAAGTTCTAATTCATTGATAGGTTTGATATTAGTAAAATCTTGATAACGAAAAGGAAAATGCCATAATAAATCTTTAATGACAAAAATATTTAAGTTTTTTAATTTGTCTTGATAATATTTACCAACACCATAAAGGTTTTCAATACTATCAGTGAGTCTAATATCTGACATTTTATAATTTTATATATTTATTTTAGCAAATTTTAAAGTTATTGTCATTAAATGAGTTGAATACCTACATATATAATATATAACTTGACATAGCACGTTTTGTCGTTTTGTGATATAATATATTTAATAAAAATTTATAAACTAAACAAATATGTATAATGAAAAAAAGATCCATCAAAGAGTGGTGGAAAGAATGAAGCAAAAAGCTAGCGGTATAATAATCAAAGAAAAAATAGTAGATAAACAAAATACAAAAATTGAAGAAACAAGGACAAAAGAAAAAAATCCAAATGTTCCAAAAATTAAAAAAACTATGGAACAAATGAAAAAGATAAAAAATGAAGTTGAAAAATTAGACGAGATTGATAACTATGGCTATCAGCACCGTGCAAAAAAAGATGGGCAAAAACAATTTCTAGCTTTGTTGTCAAAAGAAAAATTAACACGAGCAGATAAAGAGACACATGGAGAGCAAAAAATATATGATGCCACAGAACAATTAGAAAAAGGAGTTATATGAATTGATCGTGGAAATTGAGAATCAGGCGAAATTAAAACCCCAAAAAATTATGTAACAGAAATGAAAAAAATAATTGAAAATTATAAAAAAACATTTGAAAATTTACCCGAAAAGGAAAAACAGGAACGTCAAGGGATTTATGAACGTGTAATGGAAAATACTAAAGCGGCGTTAAAAGGTTTTGGATTAGAAGCTTTAAAGCATAATATGCCTGAAATTGCACAAGATATATTAGAATATACTGGATTATTAAAAAATAGTCCTTTAATTGGCAAACAGTTGGAAAAGCGAATAAAAAGAAATGAAATCAAAAAAGAACAGGCTGCTAAAGAAAAAAGAAATGATGAATTAGAGCATGCGGGCTTATTAGGGCGTGGCGCTTATAGAATTTTGACTGGAAAAGAATCAAAAGAACAGGTTCCCTCATATATTTTAAGTACTTCAAAAGAAATTTTATATTATGGAAACGATTTATCATTTTCTAAAAATACACCGCCCGTAAAAACTCCAGAAAATTACGTGAATGCTATACAAACTGAAATCCAAGAAGGGAAAAAACGTTTAGAAACTGCTGCAAACAAAAAGTATGTTAATGAGATCATAGAAGAAGCGATAGGGTCACTAAAAGAATTTGGATCAGAAGCAAAAAAATATGGAGATGAAAATATTTATAACTTAGTAAAAAAAGTATTAGAATCTGAAGGTTTAAATTAAAAAAGCGGCAACTCACGCGCGTGAATTGCCGGCCAGGGATAGCCAACATTGCGCATCGTTAAAAGACGAAAGGTATGAAAATAAATATTGCCTTTAAACTTTGAACGACGTTGAGCTATTTCAGCGATGTTCGCTCACCACTAATTATCACCAAAATTTCCTCTGTCTCATTGACTCCACTGTTAAAAAAACAACAGCTTTGTGCATTATAGCACATATGTCTAAAGAGCATAAATATTATTATAACTTAAATTTTAAAAAAGTCAATAATTTAAACAAAAAAACAAGCGACTTTAAAAAAAGCCGCATATCGATAAAGAACAAGAATGATAACAAAGAACAAATTCGCCCCCCTCCTTAGTATAATTGCGCAGAAGCAATTTATCTAGAGGGTTTTTCTAAAGAATATTATTAGAATATTGTTATGATAGCATATAAATTTAGAAAAATCAATTAAAAAAAGATCCATTGAAACGTAGGATCTTTTTTCATCTGTATATAATATAAAGAGCTAGTTTTTGAGCAGGAGAAGTGACCAACTTCCCCCGCTTGGGTGCTTTATATATTTAAATTAGGAGGTTAAATAATGACCAAAACTAAGTCATCCGAAGAAGAGAAGACAGCTTAGTTCTAGCCTGAAAGTCCCATTGTTAAATTATCATAAAAACTACAATGTGTCAAGCTGAATCGGGCGTTTTTTATTATGGATAAAAAACCGAAACTCGCCCAAATTGGGCGAGTTTCGGTTTAAAAATATTTTGTTTTTAAAACTTTAAATTTTTAATCAGCTCTTCTCTTTTTATTTCAGTTTGATCTTTGGTCTCTAAGTTTTTTAAAGTGATTGTTCCCTTGGCTTTTTCATCAGGACCATAAATAATTAAATATTTACAATTTTTTGATAAAGCATATTTAATTTGATCGCCCAATTTATCAGCCGATAAATATATTTCGGCATTAATATTATTTTGAATTAATAAATTTAAAATATCCAAACAATCTTTTTTCATCGATTCATCAAACAAAGCAATCAAAACCGACTGCTTCTCGTTTTTAATATCTTTTTCGTCAATTAATCCAAAAATGCGTTCAATACCAATCGATCCACCGCAAGCTGGAATTTTTTGATCATTAAAAATACTAGTTAAAGTATCGTAGCGTCCACCACCAGCAACGGTTGATTTCAAATCGTCACTATAAAACTCAAAAACGATAGAAGTATAGTAATCAAAACCTCTAACTAAAGTTTTACAAAAATAGATTTTGGTATCACCTAAGAAGGGTTTGGCTAAATCAATAATTTCTTGAATTTGATTTATAATATTTTGAATGGTTGTATTATCTTTACAATAATTTTCGAATTCTTTTTCGTTTTGTAATAAATCCAAAATAGTTTTAGAAATATTTTCATCAAAACCTTTGACAATTAATTCTTGCAGGACACCATCAAAACCAATTTTATCTTGTTTATCAAGAATTGTCATAAACGATTTTAAATCTTGTATCTGAAAACTTTCTAAAAATTTTAAAAGAAAATCGCGAGAACTTACTTTTAAAGAAAGATTTTTAAAATTAAATAATTTTAAAGCTTCGTTTAAAGCTATAAAAGTTTCAACTTCAACTAAATTAGAAGAACTGCCGATGGTATCAATATCGCATTGATAAAATTCTTTGTATCTACCCTTTCCTGGTCTTTCCGCTCTTCAAGCTTTATCTATACAATAGCGTTTGAATATTTTTGGTAATTTAGCTTGATATTCAACGTAAAAACGAGCAAGAGGTACAGTAAGATCATAACGTAAACCTAAATCACTTCCTTCGTCAGATTTATCACCACGTTTTTGAATTTGAAAAATTAATTTTTCATTTTCTTCTTGACTGCTAAATTTTCCATTTAAAACCTCGATCCGTTCTAGAGCGGGTGTATCAATTGGGTCATAATTAAACTTTTCAAAAATTTGTTTAATTTGATTTATAATTCTTTGTTTTTGTCTTAATTCATTTGGCAGAGCATCTCTCATGCCAGATGGTGGCTGTGAGTTTATCATATTGTTAATTTAATGAATAAATTATAATGAAATTATAACATAAAATATATTTAAAAGCAAAACCACTCGGATTATTTTTATCGCGAGTGGTAAAGGCAAAGTCATGAGGCGGATGAATCAGTGATTTCGTCGCCAAAAGATGGAAAGGAATCGAGCGATCCCGGATAATCTTTTGTGGTGTGTTGATCGTCCGGCAATGGGTCTAATCTACTGAGATTGATTTCATCAAAGTTGAAACACTTTGCAGGAAGTATTTGTATGGCAAGTTTAGCCATCCAATATTCCATACCATACTTGATGATTCTCACTAAGTTTGGGTCATCGGTTTCAAATGTGACCATAAACGGCTTATAGCCACGACTGTTTATTCGAAACTTTCTTTTCATTTTTATTCCCCTCCTAAAATATCAAAACTTCTACATTTATGTTACCACAAATCTATTTGAATGTCAAAAAAATGAAAAATCACTTGCAACTTTAGTTGCAAGTGATTTTCGATTGTTCATGATGGTTGCTGACGTTGTAATAGAGTAATATCATCTTGTAAATCTCTAATCTTCTTTCGGGATTTAGCTTGATCTGTTAATAATTCGCCTTTTTCAATTTGCAGAATATTAATTTCTGTTACAAGGTTACCAAAGAGAGGTTCCAAAACAAAAAACACATAATCAGCGGTTAGAGCATCACCCTTTTTAATCTCTTCCTTTAGATGATCCATTTTGGTCTTAATCTCATCTAAATTAATCACAATTTTACTCCTTTCTTGAACCAACTAGTTAAACGTTGGAATAAAGGTCGCTTTACTTCTTCAATTTGCAGAGCTTCGGTAGTGTTTTGCAAAACTGGACAGTCTAGGTTTGTGACTTCACCAATGAACGTACAGGGTTCTTTGCATTTTGGATTGTTGCAAATAAACGTTGCCTTTTCAGACATCTTTCCCTCCTAATAATTAAATATTTCGATTATCAATTTGCTGGATGAATACTATCACAAAAACGTCAGTATGTCAAAGCCAAAGCTTGAAAGTTTGCCTATCATATGATAAAATGGAAAAAGTTGTTTTAAAAATTAGGAGGTTAAAATGAGAATCATTGGCAGGAAGAAAAATGAACATGACGCGTTCATTAACAAGCAATTACAAAAATGGATAAAAAGCAATTTGAATGACGAAGGATTAATCCAAAATAGATTAGTCATTTATTTAACTGGTTTGTTTTATAGTGGCCAGAAACAATATGCCATATCAAAAATCGCAGAAATCATTGAAAAGCTGAGTAAACACAATTGTGAAGAAGTCCAATACCAAGAGATATTAAAATTGCAAAAAGAATTCAAATAATTTTTAAAAAAGCGTTTACAAAAGTGTAAACGCTTTTTTGTTTTGTGAAAAATTTTAAAATAAAGATAAAAAGGATTTTTAGCGTTGATGCTTTGATTTATAATTAAAAAGAGGGAGAAACTTAATCCCTCTTTAAAAGAGACTATACAAAAGACAATTTTCTGTAACGCTCTTGAACGTTTTGGGGCAGTCCACTACTGGTAATAATGGACGATAAAACTTCATAAACATTACTTCCTGTATTGCGATTTTTACTTTTTACTATATTCACAAGATTCTCTAGGATTGCTTCTTTGCCTTCGTCAGTAATGTCTACGCCATCAAAAATACTTTTCATGTTTTTCCTCCTTTCTTACTTTCTTGATAAACCTGCTAATAAGATACTATCACTCACACATGTGCTTGTCAAATTTTAAAATAAAGATAAAAAGGATTTATGTTTAGCTAAAAATCCTTTTTATCCGATAAAAAGGATTTTTATCATTGACAAAATACAAATTATCTGATAATATATATGAAAATATTAACTTTTTATTATGTTTATAAAACGCAGGATATATGATGATGTTTGAGATTATTTAAAAGTAGATGAAATAGCATTAATTACTGGCCCTAGACAAACCGGTAAAACAACTATGCTTTTCCATATGTATTCTAAATTAAAAAAAGAAGGAAAACGATGCTATTTTTTTAGTTTAGAAGACCCTACTCTGTTAGCTAAATTAGATGAACATCCAGACAATTTAATAAATATTATAGAAGGAATAGATAAAGAAAAAAAATATATATTTATAGATGAAATACAATATTTAAAAAATCCTTCTAATTTTCTCAAATTTAATTATGATAAATACAAAGGGAAAATAAAATTAATTGTTACTGGATCTTCAGCTTTTTATATTGATAAAAAATTTAAAGATTCTTTAGCTGGAAGGAAAAGAATATTTTTCCTTAATGTGTTTTCTTTTGAAGAATTTTTATTAGCAAAAAAACTAAAAATTAAAGATTTAAAATTATCAGATAAAAAAGAATTGATGAACGAATATATTACTTATGGTGGTTATCCAAGGGTAATACTTTCAGAAGATAATGAAGAAAAGAAAATAATTTTACACGATATTGCTTATGCTTATACCAAAAGAGATATTGATGATGCTGGGATTCAGAAAGATGAAATATTTTATAAACTTTTTGTATTACTATCGGATCAAATAGGCAAAACAATAAATATTAATGAATTAGCTAATACTTTAAATGTTTCTAAAACCATAATAAATAATTTTTTATATATTATGAGAAAATCTTTTCATATTTATTTAGTCAGTCCATATTTTAGAAATTTAAGAAAAGAACTTACAAAAATGAATAAAATATATTTTAATGATTTTGGTTTGCGTAATGTTTTTTTAAATAATTTTGATAAATTAGAATATAGAGATGATAAAGGAGAAATTTTAGAAAATATGATTTATAAAAAATTATTAGAAACTAATGATGAAATAAATATAAATTATTGAAGTACAATTGATAAAAATGAAGTGGATTTTGTGGTTGGAAATAAAATAGCTTATGAAAGTAAATTCAAAGTATCTAAAATAACTCCTAAAAATTATATTAAATTTAAAGAAACGTATCCTAAAATTAATTTAAAATATATTTATTATGATAAAGATATAGAAAGAGATAATGATGACTATATTAATTTCTTTGATTTATAATTAAAAAAGAGGGAGAAGATTAATCCCTCTTTTTGACCTTCATTTCAAAATTTGGTCATTGAGTGCTTTTCGAGTTTCGTCCGGCAAACCACTATTGTCCACGAGGATTCCCAACACTCCCCACACATTTGACCCCGTGTGGTTATCTTCTTTTAGTACCAAAGAAATAGTGTTTTTTAGGAGTTTTTGTTTGTCCTTTTCACTGATATTGATACCAGCAAAAATATTTGCCATGTTTTTCCTCCTTTCTTACTTTCTTGATAAACCTGCTAATAAGATACTACCACTCACACACACGTTTGTCAAATTTTAAAATAAAATCAACCAAAACATTTCTGTTTTGGTTGATTTTGTTTAAATATATTTATTATTTTCTTTTAGATTCTAATTTTATAACTCGCATTTTTAAATCAATAAATTCGGTTTTAGAAACTTTGGTATCAATCTCATTTCTTGATTCTAAAACAGCTTGGGTTAGTGATTGAATATCGTTTTTCATTTCTTTTATATCTTGATGAACGAATTGAAATTTAGTATCAAAAGATTCAGCTAATAATTGAATTTGATGTATTACATTTTCATTGAGCGTACCCATTTGGTTAAGAATATCTTTTTTATCTGTTTGGTCAAGATATTTGGGTTGTTTTTTTGATTTTGGTTTGACAGTTTTTACCATATTAAAATTTTGGTTTTATTGTTGCTATTATAGTAAAACTTGAAATAAAAGTCAATAGGTCAAAAATCAGCGGATTTTAATAATCCGCTGATTTTATTTACAATAATTAATTTTTCTCTTTTTCAAATAACCGTGCGGGAACACTAAAACTATAACTACAACTAAAATATAATTTTAAAAATAGTGTTCTACTTTCTATTATGGTCTTTTATTTGGCACTTTGTGCCATGGTTATTCACCCACATAAAAGTGTCCAATTGAAATAAAGTTTTAGTGTAATTACAAATCCTTATATCTAAGGATATACTAACGTTGTCATTGAATAAAAACTAGCGTTTTTCTTCAATGACTGCCTGGGCGGCGGCTAATTTAGCCACTGGCACACGATAAGGCGAGCAAGACACATAAGTTAAGCCAAGTTTATGACAAAACTTAACACTTTCAGGATCGCCACCATGTTCACCGCAAATACCAATCTTTAAATCTTTTTTCACTTTGCGACCAAGAGTTACACCCATGGCTACTAATTTACCTATACCATTTTGATCTAAAGTTTGAAATGGATCGTTTTCTAATATTTTTTTGGTCAAATAAATTTTAATAAATTTACCAGCATCATCTCGAGAAAAGCCCATACCCATTTGAGTTAAATCATTCGTGCCAAAGGAGAAAAAGTCAGCTTCTTTAGCAATTTCATCGGCAGTTAAAGCGGCCCGAGGCACTTCAATCATGGTACCAATTTTATAGTCAAGCTTGATTTTAAATTCTTTTAATACTTCTTCGGCTATTTTGATAGTTAAAGTTTTTTGATCAATTAATTCTTTAACATTACCAACCAGTGGAATCATGATTTCAGGAATAACTTTAATTTTTTCTTTTTTATATAATTCGCAAGCTGCCGACATAATGGCCCGAACTTGCATTTCTGTAATTTCAGAATAGGTTATGCCTAACCTGCAACCACGATGACCAAGCATTGGATTTTGTTCATGAAGCTCTTGAGATTTTTTCATAATTTTTTCTACTGGAATATCAATAGTATTAGAAAGTTCTTTGGCAGCTTCATTGGTTTTTGGTAAAAATTCATGCAATGGTGGGTCAAGAGTTCGAATCGTTACTGGAAAGCCTTTCATGGTTTTGAAAAGTCCGTAAAAATCATCTTTTTGAAAAGGCAAAAGTTTATCTAAAGCCGATCTTCTTTCTTGCTCGGTATCCGCTAAAATCATTTCTTGCATATGAGGCAATCTCTGTGGATCAAAAAACATGTGCTCAGTTCGGCATAAACCAATACCTTCGGCGCCAAATTGATTGGCAACTTTGGCATCGCGAGGTATATCGGCATTAGCTCGAACTTTTAGCTTAGCAATATTATCAGCTCATTTCATAAAAGTTTTAAACTCACCTTCTATTTCGGGCATGATAGTATCGGCTTTACCTAAAATAACATTACCGGCATTGCCATCGATTGTAATATAGTCACCTTCTTTGATAGTATATTTATCATTACCATTATTAATAATGAATTGTTTTTTAGTCATATCAATTTTTATTTCTTCACAACCAACCACTGCACATTTACCCATACCTCTAGCTACCACAGCAGCATGAGAAGTCATGCCACCTCGAGCGGTTAAAACGCCTTGCGAAGCATTCATACCGTTGATATCGTCAGGTGAAGTTTCATCTCTTACTAAAATAACTTTTTCACCCGATTCGGTTCAAGCCACGGCTTCGTCTGGATCGAAAACAACTTTACCAGTAGCAGCCCCTGGTGAAGCGGGTAAACCTTTAGCAATAATTTCAATTTTGGCTTTGGGATCAACAACTGGATGCAATAATTGATTAATTTGATTTGGATCAATGCGCATTAAAGCTTCATTAATAGTGATAAGTTTTTCGCTCACCATATCCACGGCAATTTTTATACCGGAACGAATACTTCTTTTACCACTACGAGTTTGAAGCATATATAAAATATCGTTTTCAATAGTAAATTCAAAATCTTGCATGTCTTTATAATGTTTTTCTAAATTGGTAGTAACTTCAACTAATTGTTTAAAAACTTTTGGCATGTCTTTTTTCAAATTAATAATTGGCTGTGGAGTTCTAACACCAGCTACCACATCTTCACCTTGAGCATTAATTAAATATTCACCATAAAATTCTTTTTTACCAGTCGAAGGATTGCGAGTAAAACCAACACCCGTGGCACAATTATCACCCATGTTACCAAACACCATGACTTGAACATTAACAGCCGTGCCGAGATTATCAGGAATTTTATTAATTTGTCGATAAGTAATAGCGCGAGGATTGTTTCAACTCTTAAAAACTGCATCTCGAGCCATTTCGAGTTGGACTAAAACGTCTTGAGGAAAATCTTTGCCAGTTTTGGCTTTTACTAATTTTTTATATTTATCAATTAAATCTTTTAAATCAATATAAGAAACTTCATAATCGTATTTTATTTTCTTGATTTCTTTTAATTTATGCAAATATTCTTCAAACTCGGATTTATCAATACCTAAAACCACATCGGAAAACATCATAATAAATCGACGATATGAATCATAAGCAAAACGAGGATTGTTGGATTTGCTAGACAAAGCTTCAACGGTAATATCATTTAATCCTAAATTTAAAATGGTATCCATCATACCGGGCATAGAAAATTTTGAACCAGACCGGACTGATACTAAAAGTGGATTTTTGCTATCACCAAATTTTTTATTACTGGATTTTTCTAATTTCGAAATGGCTTGGTTAAATTCATTTTGAAAATCAGTTGGTAATTTTTTGTTATGATGATAATAATAATTACAAACTTGAGTTGTGATTGTAAAACCTGGTGGAACTGGAACGCCAATTTTTGTCATTTCAGCCAGACCAGCACCTTTACCACCTAATAAATCTTTCATACTACCATTGCCGTCGGCTTTACCATTTTGAAAACTATAAATATATTTTTCGGATTTTACTTTTTTAACTTTTTGCATTTTCTTTGTTGTCATATTTTCCGCTTAATTTTTACGTACTAGTATAATAACAAAGAACAAATAAAAAATCAATGAATCATAAAGGGAGGAATATAAATTCCTCCCTAAACGTCTTCTTTTTTGTTTATTAGCTTTGGCTTACCATATCGACAGAAATGGCTTACTAGGCCATTGTGTTTGTCAAGCGCAATAAAAACAGCCATACAGCGGCCAAAACACAATGTATATTGACCATTACTTGGTATACATCGTCTTTGTGCAGCAAATGATGGAATAGGTATCTCGCCATACCCAATTACAGTTCCTTCATCTCCATCGTCAAATACTACCCTATCTCCAACATTAAATTCAGAGTTCATGTTGTTTACGATACTGAGTAATACTTTACCACCACCCACAAGTTCTTTTAATAAACCTTCCATAATTTACTCCTTCTTAGAAATATTGACTACTAAATTAAATCTAGCATAAAAAATAATGTTTTGTAAATTATCGCATCAAGCATGCTAAAATCTAAGTGAAATATTAACCAAAATATGTTAGCTTTGTGCAGAAAAATATTAATCAGAACGGTACCTGGTACCGTTCTGATTAAATTTTAATATGATCGGAACCTGGTTCCGATCATATTAAAACGATGTTTTAAAAAAATGATTATTGCTCTTTTGTGACAACAATGCCTGGTACCGTTCTGCATTGCTCATCTCGATTTTTAAATTACTTGACATGTAATTAAAAAGAGACTTGTCAATTTGTATTAACAAGTCTCTTTTGGAGCATCGGCTTTAATATGTCGGTTGCCCAAATTCGTTGCACTCCTTGCATGGCGCGTCCAAGCCGCACTGACTACACGTACCCATCGCAAGTGGTTGTTTGCCATGGTCTTCCCACGTATGAGGATGAGGATCAGGCAGATCCTCTGGGAACATATCCCGATGGCATAACTCACATATAAGCATATTATCTCCTTTCTAAATAAAAGTACTTATTATTATTTTATCATATATTAACCAATTGATCAAATTGCTTTCGGTGAATCCAAACTCGAAATGCAACATTAGAGGGATTTTTAAAAAGCAAATCAGAATTAATTTTAGTTAAATATAGAACTAAAAATCAAGAATATGATATTGAAGTTGAAATTAACCTTAGCTTATTTGATGTACAACAATTAAAAAATGGACTACCCTAATAGGGTAATCCATTTTTATTGCTACATACTACGAACCACACGCGAAATTGATATCTTTATGTTGAAATATTTTACAACGAGAATCAGAATTAGTATATGGTTTTTGTGTTTCTGGATCTATAATTGAACAAAACCAATCCTGTGTAATTGATGTTCCGTGATAAGTTTTATGCTCACAGTAATAACACTCGCGTTCTTCACCCCACTGTTTTTCCAAATACTCGTTGTGCATTTTTTGAAAAACGTCGTGTCCAATATCGTACATCTCAAAGAATTTTTCGAGATCTATTTCTTCAATTCTCGAAAAATTGAAGGGTTTATGGTCCAAACAATAGCATTCGCCAAGATTTAATTCTCTTGATTCTTTACAAGCCAGTTTGTAATGATAATAGCGACAATCATCGAATATAGCAACTCCCTCTGAATTTAGGTTTTCTCCCTTCCTATTAGTTACTACACTAATAGGAATATCTTTTACCTCTTTAAGTACATACTTTATGATGCCACTATCAACAGCCTGGTTTGCTCTTCTTACAATCTCCTTCAGACGAATTTCTTCTGTCATCATACCATAAAAAATCACTTTGCAAATCGGGTTTCTGGCTACGATATCAGCGTATGGTTTCGCCATACGCCGTTTCCATTCTGAGTCGCTGTTAACTGAACGAAGACCAGAGTCTAAAAATTCCTTCGCACGCATTATGGATGGTCCAGAAATTCCCTCAATCTTATCAGTAAAAGGCATAAACACTTTTACCTCTTTCCCAAAACGTAAAATCGGAACAGTAACCTTCCTAATCTCTTCTTCCATTCTTTCCTCCTTAGAGGTGAGTTATATACCGAATGTAAGCATATAACACTGGCTTTTAATCATTTAAGGGTTTTTCCCACACCATATTAAGTTAATTTATATTAACCCTTTTGCTAGGAGAGCCACGACTACGTTCGCCGTTGTGGTAATTTTCTTTTGATAAATTACTGATCATATTATAAAACACAAACGATAAAATGTCAAATCAATGCACAGGATACTAATATACCATGCAGGACTAGGAACATCATTGACACAAATTAAAAAGAACGGTGCCTGGCACCGTTCTTTTGCGAATCGTTTAGATTGTAAATATAGTATTGTGATTCAATCTTCTACCCCTACAAAATAGCACATACAAGCAAACATTTATTCATCGCCCAATCTTGTTTTGCTTGATTTTACAATTCCGATAAACAATAACACTGTAATTGCTTTTTGAGCTTGGCTACGTACAAAGTTATGAAAGAATATTGGGAAAGTATTACTATTTTTACCATTTGTTCTATAAGATACCAAGTATTTCATCGGAACTAGATAATCTGGGCATTTCATAAATCGATACGCTACTTGCGTATAATTGTCTTTCCTTATTAATTCTTTCGATTCATAAGGAATTCGAAGTTGCGATATAATAATCTTCTTGCCTAAAGAATTGATTATTTTGGCATCAACTTCATGCGTCAAAAATACAATATCGCCATCTAATAAACTATTTAAATTTTCTAAGATAACTATTTTTGTATTTTTATCTACCATTATATGCCAAGCATATTCTACGTTTTGTAATATCTGCTCAAAGATATGTTTTTTTCTTTCTTCGTCGGGCTCGTATATCCGGCCAGCAGAATCAATAATATTTTTGCCAATTTCTGGATCACGATTCAAATATAAATAAACCATTCTTTCCTTCCTTTTTATAGTATAATTTTCTACTTGTACTCTACCATAAAATCAATGACAATGCAAATGAAAAATAAAATTTTAAAAGACCGTATGCGAATCGCAACGGTCTTTTAACTTGAATTTTTAATAAAATGTTGGCAGTTGTTATCCGGATCGTTTTGATAGGTTCGGGTGATTTGGGTCGCGTTACTGCGTTTTAATTCTTCATAAATTCTCGAGAATCTTCCAATTCAAGCGATAAAATTTGAGAGAACTTTTCTTTGCCGATGGTTACACCATAAATGACATTGGCACTCGACATGGTTAATCAATTGTGAGTAATGACAACATATTGAGTTTGATCACTTAAATCTTTTAAAATATTTGAAAACTTTCTGGTATTTTCTTCATCGAGTGCGGCATCAACTTCATCTAAAACTAAAAGTGGTGGCTTGCTTTGAGAAACAATGGCAAAAAGTAAAGCAATGGAGACCAAACTTTTTTCTCCACCGGATAAAGCTTCTACTCCATCTAATTTGGTTTTTGGTAGTTTAACTTTAATTTCAACGCCCAATTTGTCGTTGGCTTCATCTTCAATTATTGGTAGTTCTGCTTCACTATCTTTTTCGTCAATTTTAGATGCTTTTTCTTTTATAGATATTATTTCTAAATTACCTTTACCGCCGCCAAATATAATTTCTAAATATTTATTAAAATCAGTGTTGATATTTTTAATGGCCATTTTAAAAGTGTCATTGATTTGGGTAGTTAATTCTTTAATTACTAGTTTAAGATCGCTAACGGCTTTTTCTAAATCCGACTTTTGGTTTTCTAAAAATTCAATGCGTTTTTGAGTATCGTTATATTCATCCACAATATTTTGATCCACAAAACCAAGCTCATTTAAAATGGCGCGTAATTTTTCAATTTTGTCATAAAAATTTTTCAGTTCAATATCGCTAAAAATTAAATTAACATCGCAATCCTTAACTAAAAATTCAAAATCAAGATTCATAGATGATACTTGATTTTTTAGGTTTTCAATATTAATATTATTTTTTTCAAATTCAACACTAAAATTTTGTTTAGCACTTTGCAGATTTATTAATTCACGTTGCTTGTGTTCAATTGTACTGAACATTTCTCGTTGCTTTTTTGATTCGTCTTCAATTTGGTTTTCAAGATTGTTAGATTCAATATCTTTACTGTTAATTTGTTTATCAAATTCATCGATTTTATTTTTCAAATCTAAAATACGGTTTTTAATTGATAAAATATTTTGATTTAACTCTTCGATGCGACTAGTGTTATCAACAATTTCCGGTTTAACATTTTCAGTGGGATTAACAGCTAAAATTTCATCTAAAGCTTGATCAAGAGAAACAATATTACTTTTAATTTCATGAATATCAGAACTATTTAAAATATTTTTAATTAGTTGTTTTAAATTATTAAATTTTAATTCTAGGGTAACAAAATTGATAAACTTGGGTTTGGTAGTGGTATTAACATTTGGAGTTGAAGTGGTTGGCTCGCGATTTAATTGGTTAAGCGATAAAGTTTTTTCTTCTATTTGACCTTCTAGTTTTGCCATTTCATAGACCAAAGATTGCTTTTGGATATTAAGTTCTTTAACAAAATTTTCTATTTCCCGCTGTTGTTGGTTGAGATGACTAATAATATTTTTATCAACGGTATCGCTCAAACCTAGCTTACCTTTTTCGGATTCGATTTGTTGCTCAATAGTTTTGATTTGATCATCATAATTTTTAAGTTGAGCTAAAATGGATTCATTATTTTTTTGAAAATTATAAAAACGAAAACCATAATACTTTTTGCATAATTCAATCAATTCATCTTTATACTCTTGTTGCTTATCAAAACGAGAAACATAACGCTTGAGAGATCTAAAATGCGGTAAGATTTCATTAATTAATGATGAAACTTTATCTAGATTAATAATAGTAGCGTCTAATTTCTTTTGAGAAACATCTTTCTTAATTTCCAGTTGGCGTAATCCTAAAATTTCTTCAAACATCACTTTACGTTCAACGGGTGAAACTTTTAAAATATTTTCAATACTGCCCTGGCTAATAATTGATAAACCTTTGGTGCCAAGCTGAAAAGATGCCAATAATTCTATCAAATCTTTTTGGCGAGCATCTTTTTTATTTAAAAAATATTCGGTTTTGCCATCTTTGTAAATAACTTTTTCAATTTCTAAAGTATTAACCTCGATGATATCGGGTCGATTAACTTCATCAAAAATTAATTTAACTTTAGCGCTTTGCCCAGCGGGACGAAATTCATTACCGCTAAAAATCAAATTGATGCTATTATCGGTTCTTAAATTTTTTGAACTTTGCTCGCCCAAAACTCATCTCAAGGCATCAACCACATTGGATTTACCCGAACCATTAGGACCAACAATGGCACTAATACCTTTCGGAAATTGTAAAACGGTTCTATCCGCAAATGATTTAAATCCTTTTATCTCGATTTCGCGTAAATACATATTATATAAATCAAATCTCAAAAGTCAAAAATCAAAATTAATTTAAAACTAATGGAGATATAATTAATTAACTAAAACAAAAATATAATAACAAATTTTAAAAATATAGTAAAGAGACAATTTATAACAGATGTTTTTGTTTAAAAATATATTCCTCGGCTGATTTTAATACCCCATCTACAAAGATTTGACATTCTTTAGACTCCTTAGATGTTATGTTTGTTGTTTCGCCATAAATATCTGAATTTCTCTTGCGTCTCATAAGATTGCCCATAACATCAATATCCTTATCATGTAATATTTCTGCTAAATTTTCAATAATCACAACATGATGGCCATCTTTACTTTTGACTCGATAGTCTATAGTAGCCATTAAAGTAATGCCGATTTGAATTAAAGCTAAATAGGAAAAATGAAATTTAACTTCTGGTTGGTTAGAAGCGCTAGCAATACGCAAATTTGACTTGGCTTTGGTAAAATACTTTTTGATAGTAGCTCGATCAAAAACTTGTTTTTTAAAAAAAACATTATTGATTCCCATACTAAATAATTTCAATTATTGGATTTTTTAAAATACTTGTTAAAAAATTGTCTTTGGATTTAATTTTATTATTATATTCTTTCATAGAATACTCAATGGGATTAATTTCTAAACGTCATTCTTTTTGCAATTCGGCTAATATCTTAGCTAATTTCTTGATATCGTAATTGCCAACAACTAAAAGATCTAGATCACTATCAGAATTTAATTTATTCTTAGCATAAGATCCAAAAATAAAAGCTTTTTCAATACCACTAATACTAGATAATTTATCTTTTAAAATAGAATCCAAACCAAAAGTTTGATTAATAATCTTTTTGTATTCATTTAAAAAGCGATAGCTATTATTAATTGAAAAATAGCGCTGTTGACCTTGATATCCACTGTTAATAATTCCCTCTTCCGTTAATTTTAATAATTGTCTATAAGTATTAGCTCTATCTTCATTTATCAGCTTAGATAGCTCGCTTATATAAAAAGAATCATTCTTATGAATAAACAAAAAGTTTAATATTTTTTGAGTGATTCTTGATCTCAAAGATATGTTCATGTTGTTGAGTTTGACAACAGTTGTTGTCAATATATACAACAAGTATACTAAATCAATATATTTTTGTCAATAGGTATTTTATTTGAAACAATAAAGCGAAAGTACATTGATAAACATAATAAATAATAAAAGAAAATGAATTTAAAACTAATGAAGATATAATTAATTAACTAAAACAAAAATATAATAATAAATATAAAAAATAAAAGCAATATCAAAAAAATACCGCTAATCTTAGCGGTATTTTTTAAAAAACTTGTTTAAAGATTCTTAATCCGAATCTTCAAGATCAATGATAATGTCGTCATTTTCAATAGAATCCTCGGCGTCAAAGGCGTTAGCATTTGTCTCTTCTTTTATCTTGCCTTGATTTTTTGCAATGTAAAGAAGAAGGCGTATTCCTTTCTCAATCTGATTGTTTGCTAAATC
Source organism: Patescibacteria group bacterium (assembly GCA_022709715.1). GTDB lineage: Bacteria > Patescibacteriota > Minisyncoccia > UBA6257 > JAKLIH01 > JAKLIH01. The sequence continues at coordinate 38,291 of JAKLIH010000006.1, forward strand.
AGAAAAATTCTTAAGATTTTTCTTTTTTGATATTGATCTGTATAAAGATTTTGGCCTGAGCGGTTCTGAAAATTTGAGAGCATATAGATCCAATTCCTTCCATTCTAAACTTTCTGATTCAACCGGGATAAAAAGAGTTATCACTAAAGCGTTGATTTTTTTTCTAATTATTCCTGCATCTCGAGGATTTAAAATAAAAACTAAATCATTAGAATTAATTCGATTAATATCTTCTGTATAAACTATTTCTTTTCCCATACTCCAACAATCACAATTAATGCTGGATACAAGCCGTTCATAATTGTCCTTTAAAGCCCGTAATGTATGCCATAACAATGCATCCCATTTATATGGTCCGGATTGTCTTTCTCCCCTATTAACATGGCATACACAAAACGATGTATATAGATAGATCATTAAGCCACCTCTATTAATTGTAAAATTTTCTGGTTATACTATATCATAATTTTTAATGTATTGCAAATTTAATAAAATTTAAAAAACTATTTTCATTTTTCTTCTTGCAGAGCATTCTCGGCCGCTTTTTCTTCGGCATCTTTTTTGGATCAGCCTTCACCAATACCAAGTTCTTTATCATGGATAGTAACTGATACGGTATAGAACACTTGATGGGCTGGGCCAACTGATTTTATAACTTTATAGCTTGGGGCTTTTTTGTATAATTCTTGCATTTTCTCTTGCAATAAGCTTTTGTGATCTTTTTGATTACTTTTTTCCGCCACTTCATCAATAAAATTTTTTAAAATATCGGTAATAACATTTTTTGTTACTTGAAAGCCTTGATCCAAATAAATAGCTCCAAATAAGGCCTCAACGGCATCGGCTAAAACATAACATTTGACTTTGGATTCATCAATAGTTTTGGTTTTAAGCTGAGTTAAAAATTGTTCAACGCTCATGCGTTCGCCTTTGGATATAAATATATATTTATCTAGCGACAATGATAATGCGATTTTTGATAGCATAAGCGAATTAACTAAATTAGCTCGCAGTGGTGTTAAAACTCCTTCCGGTAAATCTGGGTATTTGGAAAAAATTAAGTCCGAGCTAGACAATTGTAATACCGCATCGCCTAAAAATTCTAAGCGTTCATTGTGTTTGTAGGGTCATTTTTTATTTTCATTTAAAAATGAGCTATGAGTAAGAGCTTCATAAAAAAATTCTTTTTTGCGAATTTTGATTTTAAAACGATCTTCAAAATATTGAAGGGCTTCGTCTTTGCGATGTTCTCAACTATACATAATAGATAATTTTATTTAATATTATTCTTTGGATAATTATTCTTTATCATCGGTTGGTTCAATTTCTAACATAGTTTTATAAACCGTGCCTAATACGCCGTTTACAAAACTAAAAGAATTTTGACCACCAAAATTTTTGGCTAGTTCTACAGCCTCGTTGATTGCCACTTTGGGTGGCACATCACCGGATTTATCAAACAACAATTCATAAAGGCCAATACGTAAAACATTGCGATCAACAGTATTAATTTGTGAAATTGGCCGCTCAACTGCTGATTTTTGGATAATATCATCGAGTTGCTCTTGATTTTTTAAAATATTATTAATTAAATTTTTTGGATATTCTTTATCACTTAAATCGCTACCATAATTTTCAATATTACGTTCGATGATTTCATCAATATTTTTTTCATGATTTCAAATTTCTCATTCGTAGAGTGATTGAAGCACAATCATGCGACTAAAATGTCGTGAAGCCATAGTACTAAATTTTACTTCATAAAATTTAGAAACTCGAATAAACTAATATTCTAATATTCTAAATAATACAAATATTTTATTAATTAACATTTTAATGGCGAAAAAAGTAATTTGCTTTTTTCGCCATTAAATATTATTTGCTATCTTTGTCTTTGGTCTCTTTAGAAGAAGACTTTAATTCTTTTTGTTTTGCTTTCTTTTCTTTTTTATCAAGACCTTTTAATACATCAACTATCATTTTACCCTTGTATGTACCACAATTTGGACAAACACAATTAGCTAATACTTTTTCTTTGCATTTAGGACAAGAAACGAGATTAACTTTGGTAAGAGCATGATGAGATCGACGCTTGTTGGTTCTTGATTTCGAATGATGTCTAGCGGGTAAAGCCATGTTATAAATTTTAATAAAATATTGTTAATTATTAAGATTATATCACAGTAAATGATATTTTGCAAGAGTTAGATTATTGATATTTTTCTTTTGTTTTGTTATATATTTCTGATATTTCATTAACGCTTAAAGCTCGATTATATATACGGATATCGTCAAGATAGCCTTTTATTCCGTATCCTCCAGCATTAAAATCTCCTAAATATTTTGCTCTTAAACTATCTGGAAATAACATAGTATTAGCAGTAGTAAAGGTATAAAGTAAAATTCCGTTTCTATAAGATTTTACAGTTTTATTATTATAATCTGCGACAACAGTTATTAATACTCATTGATTATTATAATTTAGAAAGATATCACCTATAGATGCATCTAAATTACTTGTGCCTGTAGCATAACGAAAATATAGACCATTGCTAGTATTTCTAAATAAAAATATATATCCTATAATAGATTGTGAATTATTATCTCCAATGATTGTTTGTACAAAACTCTGGCTCGTACAATTCACCCAAGCAGATATGCTCAATACTCCAGTTTGATTAGATATAGAAAAGGCATTTGTAACTACACGATCATCATCTCTATCGAAATAAAGATTTCTCTCATTGTAACTAGTAGTAGTTTGGGTTGCTCCATTTATAGTACCATTGTATCCATGTCCAGAATAATCATAGGCAGTATTTCCTGATGTTTCATCAAATTTTCAATGACCAACTAAGTTAGTATCTCGGGACAATGGTGTAGATCAGGTTCGGTTAGGACTACCTACAGTAAAGGCTCCAGTGAGTGAATCATCATCATTGATGGAGTTAGTATTGGGATTCTTAAGTAGAGCTGTAACTTCATAGGATCCACCGGAATAGTAGGTATAGAAGTAAGTAGTATCATTCACTGGATCAATAGGAAGGATGGGTATATAGCTATTACCATTAGCAATTGAAAAATCAATAGGGATTCAACCATTGGAATCAGTTTTACGATAGTTATCTATTGTTTTACAACTATAGGTATAACCAGTGGGTAATACTGGAAGAGTGTAGGATGAACAGGTACTGCTTGTATCAGGGAGTGATATATATACAGTTGTAGTTGATCCATAAGCTATACCATCGGTATTTCAGGTTTCAATGAAATTGATAGCTCTATTTATGGTATTAATATCACTTACTCTTCTAGTATCTCTGAAATTATCAAAAAGTCGAGCTGGATTTAATGCAAAAATTACAATAGCTGAAAGGATTGCAAGAATTGCGATGACTATCATGAGTTCAACAAGCGTGAAGCTCTTTTTGCTATTACTACTAGCCCCCACACCAACCATAGGTTGGGGTGGGGGCCAAGCCGAATTATCCGAAGGAGTTTTAATACTAAATTTATTTTTATAATTTGTATTTTGCATTTTATTGTTTTCCCCCTCTTTTAAGAACCATTTCTGATTTATAAAGTGGGATGTTTCTGTTAAAATATTTTTTGTAATTTTTAAGCTAAGTTTGATTATGCTAGTTGCGTCCTTCGGACGCCATGGTCTCTAAAAGAGGGGGCTGATCCCCTTCTTTAGAAATCGCTTTCTATTAATATTTTTGCTTTGCAAAAATATTGCGATTTTAAAGGAGGGGGATTTTTAATTTTTAATTTTTTATTGGTATTTTATTGCTATTGTTTTACCATTGCATTACTACTGCTTTACTATTGTCTTTCTATTGCTTTACCATTGTTTTTTTATTACTCTGTTAATTACTAATTACTTTTTACTAATTACTCTTTTTGTTGTTTTTGCATTGTATTGTTTTCCATCTTTGATTTTTGATTTATGGATTTGACTTTTGACATTTGAGATTTGAGATATTATTTTATTATTCTCCTTTTTTAGGAAAGCGTATAATCAAAATACCTTTATCATCAAAATTAGCAGTGGCATTGTCGGTGTCAATATTGGGCGGGAGCACACAGGTTTTGGAAAAATTGCCCCAATAGCATTCGTGCTTAATATAATCATCGCTACCGACAATTTCTGGTTCTTTACGCTCACCGCGAATAGTCACCATGTCATTGTTAATGGAAATGTCTATTTCGCTTTGATCCACTCCAGCGATAACTGTACGCAAAACGATGTCTTCATCGGTTTCGTATAGGTCAACTGGCAATCGTCCTTCTTCAGGACATTCTGGCAATTTTTTATCAGGCATATTGTTTTTATTAAATTTTTATTAAATTGTTTTCCCCCTCTTTTAAAAGTTGTTAAGAGTACAACTTTTATATTGAAGGAATTTTTTTAATTATTTGTTACTCTCTCTTTACAAAGTTATTTGAGTTGCGATGTTAATTGCACAACTTTTTAAAAGCGGGGGTTAATTTTGCTACGCCATAGTAAAACATAGTAAAGCATTGTAAATCTGTCGCAAAGCAGTTGCTAAAAAACATCTTTTGATTATTTGCTATTTACTCTTTTCATTACTACTTACTACTTACTTTTTACTCTTCATATTACTATTTACTATTTACTACTTACTATTTACTCTTTGTATTACTCTTCACCTTAACATTTAAACCCTCAACAACATCAAATAACCATAATAATATCGAGGCACCGACAAACACACAGGTAAACATAAGAAGAACAGCAAATATCCCATAGGTAAATATCAGAGTGTTAAATAAAGCATGAAACAAAATAGCTAAAACTAGTCCTGTACCAAGTAAATATTTGCGTTTACTAGCAATTTGCATGCTTCAGAAAAAACCAATCACGCCTGAGCAAATGATGTGAAGTAAATTAGCACCTAAAAATCGAGCTGTAAGAGTTTGAAATGGCACCACAAAGGTATGAAGTTGATCAAAAATTGAAAAATAATTCTCAATTGATGAAAAACCAATCGCACAAACAACCATATAAATCATTGGATCGATGGCTTCGTCTAAATACTTGCTACGATGTAATGTAAAATAAATCATTAAAAATTTGACTACTTCTTCAACAATTGCCACTCAAAGAAAAGCATTAAAATTATCATGAAAATGAATGAGATTATAAAAAATTGGTCAATAAGTATTTGAGAATGATTCAGCAAAATTTTGTATAAACAACACAACTAGAGTAGAAGCTATACCCATTAGAAAAGCATGTAATAAAACAACTTTTGGTTCAGGATGTTTTCAATCGCGCAATAAAAAAAATATCAATCAAATAATCAATGGTATCATGCCAAAACTAAACGGCAAAAAATAAGTTTTAATGACTTCTAAAAAGTATAATCACATTTACGTTGGTTTAAGATATGAATATATTGTATAGAAGAAAAACAAAAAAAACAAGCGTACTACAACTTTTCAATCATTAAAAGATTTTTTCGGTTAGGCAGTAGGCTTCAAATGTATTCAGTTACAAAAGGAATGAATGGATGAAGCATACGCAAATTATTCTCAAGAATTTTAAGTAAAGTCGCTTGGGCTTGATCTTTGTTTTTGTTGTCTTTAATGTCCTGTTTCAAATCTTCAATAATTTTATCAGCAAAAGTAAACCAAAAATATTTATATAGTAGAGTGCTAGCGCCGGTTAAGTTTAATTTATCGAAACATTTTTTATATTTAGCAACCAAATCGTTGTTATTTTCAATATATTTTTTATATTTTGACTCCAATTTAACTTCACTATCAAAATCAAAATCAGATAAATTCATTAAAACAAATTTTGATGCGTTTCAAACTTTATTAACAAAATTACGAGCACCGATTACTTTATCATCAGAAAAAGCTAAATCATCGCCGATTTTTGTGCCATAGAGCATGGATCAACGTAAAACATCGGCACCGTATTGATCGCAAACCGTTATTGGGTCAATTGAATTACCTTTTGATTTTGACATTTTTTGATGATGTTTATCGCGAACTAAGCCATGGAATAAAACTTTTTTAAAAGGAATTTTTTTAGTTTTATATAAACTCATCATAATCATACGAGCCACTCAGAAAAATATAATATCATAAGCTGTTTCCATAACGCTAGTTGGAAAATAGGTTTCAAAATCTTTTTCTTTATTAGCTAGTAGTGTGGCAAATGGCCATTGGCTGGAAGAAAATCAAGTATCAAAAACATCATTGTCTTGTTTTCAGCCTTCCCCCGGACAATCCTTTTGAATTTTAATATCACCATCTTTAAATCAAGCCGGAATTGGAATGCCTCAGTATATTTGTCTTGAAATATTTCAATCTTTTAATTCTTTCATTCAATGAAAAAATATTTTTTCAAAACGCTTGGGGACAAATTGAACTTCTCCGGTTTTAACAGCATCCACAGCTAAATCTCTTAAAGATTTCTTAGTATTATTGATTGGTTTGGTCATAGCTACAAATCATTGAGGTATAATTAGTGGTTCAATTGGCGTATTGCATTTATAACAAACCGATACATTATGTTTATAAGGTTCCTGTTTAATAAAAGTTTTGTTTTCAGTCATAATTTTTATAGATTCTTCTCTGGCCATTTTGGGTTTAAGACCAGCGAGTGGCCCAGCATTTTCATTTAATTTACCATCCAGATCAATAATTGGTAAAAATCCTAAATCATGTTTCTTACCAATTTCAAAATCAGTAGCATCATGATTAGGTGTTACTTTTAAAGCACCAGTTCCAAATTCAATATCAACACTATCATCCCCGATGACCGGAATTAAACGTTTGGTAATTGGTTCAATGACTTTTTTACCAATCCAAGCTAAATATCTTTTGTCTTTTGGATTAACAGCCACGGCCAAATCGCCAGGAATGGTTTCGGGACGAGTGGTAGCCACAGTTAAAAAATCATCACTAGCAGAATCTTGATATTTAATATAATAAAGAAAACCATCTTCTTCTATATATTGGGTTTCTAAATCCGATAGAGCGGTTCGATGTTTAGGACAATAATTTACAATGCGACTGCCACGATAAATCAAACCATCGTCATACATTTTTTTAAAAGTATCATAAACAGTATCAATAATTTTAGGATCAAGCGTAAAAGTTTCCCTGGATCAATCACATGAACCACCCAGACGTTTGACTTGTGCGTTCATATGCTTTTTGTTGGCTTGAGTAAAATTTCAAACTTCATTGTAAAAATCTTCACGTTCCATTTGAAAACGAGATTTGCCTTCTTTTTCTAATTTCTTTTCATAAACCACTTGGGTTTCAAAACCAGCATGATCTGACCCCGGAAGTCATAGGGTTTTCTTACCTTGCATACGTTGATAACGAATAATGGCATCTTCAATTGACATAACTAAACCATGACCAAGATGCAAACTACCATTGGCATTGGTTGGTGGCATAATAATACAAAAAGGTTCCTTATAATCTTTTGGCAAATTGTCGGGATTAAAAAAACCTGACTTTTCTCAAGTTTCATAAATACTTCCTTCTACATTTTTGTGATCATAAGCTTTAGGTAAATCGTTTATCATATGTATATGTTTATATATAGTAATATACCAAAAAAAGATATAAAAGTAAATAAAAGTTAAAGAGAAAAAACAATGGTAATACAATTGTAAAGCAATGGTAAGACCCACCACGACCAACCGGAGGTTGGTGTGGGCCTGCCTGCCGGTAGGCAGGGGCTAGCAGTAGCAAGACAATCGTAAAGAGAAAGGAAAAAATAGTAATTGGTAAGTAGTAAGTAGTAATATGAAGAGTAAAAAGTAATACAATGGAAAAACAATAGTAATACAGTGGTAAAACAATTGTAAAGAATAGTAAAGAGTAAATAAATAATTACCAATCGCTACTTGCCAATTACTCTTTCTGTTTGAACATTGAAACTTGAAAAACCGCGTTAGCGGTTTAACATGGTCCAGCACCACTTTTAAAAGCGGCGATATACTCGTTTTTGTTACCAAAAGTTTTATTAAAAACTTTTGACAGAAATCTCGTAGCCCTAAGGAGAATCCACTAGTCCCCACATTAAGTTTGCTGTTAATGGGTTATGAGAAATTAAACATTAATC
>JAKLIH010000060.1 GCA_022709715.1 Patescibacteria group bacterium
ATAAATTGCCGGTATTCTGACTTTAGTGTTAAAAGGTAAGAAATTAGCTGCAATTATACCGTCTTCGACAATATGACCAGAAGCTGTGACGAAAGGATCGTCGTCGCATTGGTCAACTGTAGAAGAATAAGCTGTTACTTTTACTTTTATTTTAACTGGAGAAGTGTTTTTTGGCTGGTTATTAACAGGCTTTAAGAATAAAGTGTTATAAGAATAGCCATTTTGGAAAGGAACAACTACTGATGAAGCTTCGTTGACTGATAAAAATCCAGCTTGACCAAGGTTTAAGAATAAACCCATACACGCTATTATTAATAAGGTTTTATTAATAAATAGTGGTCTGATTTTGCTGGACAAAAGGCTTAATTTTAGTTTTAAGCCCCCGCCTGTATCCATATAATAAAAAATCTTTCATTACTGAAAGACATGTATAATTATACCACACTAATTTTGGGGAGTCAATAGGGTCTGTGGATAACTCAAAAAGCCATTTTAGGAAAAAAGCTAGTAAAAACAGGGGTTTTTGGCTATTTATAGCCAAAAACCCCTGCTAAAATGCCAAAAATTGGCATATTTTCCTTATTTTTCTAGTTTTCTATCTCAAAATTCCTGGCTAACACTAGTTAAAATGGCATCAGTTATACTAAATTCATAACGGTAGCTCACAATATTAATCAAAATATTGAACCTATAAACCGGTAAATTCATTGAACTTGTCTGCTCGGCCTTATTTAATCAAATTTCTGGCTCCCTCTTTTTATATATCCCATCCTGATTTTCAAAGATATTTTTGACGATTTTATTTAATTTTGTCTTGATTTTATCGACTGGTTGGTTAGCTAAAATTACTACTGGTATCACAATTCGAATTTTGCTTTCATTACGAGCATAATTAATAACTGGGCTATCCGAGATCTTTGAATTAGGAACAATAATAATATTATTGTTTAGGTTTCTAATTCGAGTAGAGTTTAAGCTCATATCTTCAACTACTCCCTTGATTTCATTACCATCATCGATAAAATCGCCGATTTTTACCTTTTCCTCGGAAATAATTTTAATAGCCGCTATAAAATTGATCAACGTGCTTTGCATGGATAAGCCAATGGCTAAACCAGCAATGCCAAAACTAGTTAAAATAGGACTTATAGAAATATCCAGTATCAATAATACTATGGCGGACGCGATTACAAATATTACTACACTAACAATATTACTGATATATTGAGGAATAGTTTTAGTGTTTTTCTGCGATTTTAATCAGCGTTTAATGAAGAATGAAAACACTTTTGAAGCCACTCAGGCAATAATACCAACAATTAAAATTGTAAAATATAAATTAATGGATTTTGTTCATTGCCAATTTAAAATAATTAGTAATGATTTTTTAAAACCAACTAAAATAATTAACCAATGAATGGGAGTTGTTAAAACATTAATTAAAAAATCGTCGATCAATGTTTTAGTTTTTAATGTTATCTTTTTGATATAATATCAAATTAAATAATCAACCAAATAAGCTAGTGCTATTGTCAGCAACATAAAAAACAACCCTTGAACGAAATTATTTTTGACAAAAATATTTAAATAATAAAAAGTATCCATATGTTTTTAATTATTTTATATAGTATAAGATAAAAAAACAAAAAAATCAATGCTTAATGCATTGATTTTGTTTGTGCCCAGAGAGGGACTCGAACCCACACTGGATAATTCCAAAAGGATTTTAAGTCCTTCGCGCCTGCCTGCCGGCAGGCAGGTCTACCATTCCGCCACCTGGGCATAAAACATATTATAGGGCTGAGCTATCTAAAACAAATTAATGTTCCAAATGACTACCCAGACACCTAGAAACTTTGTAAAAAT
>JAKLIH010000061.1 GCA_022709715.1 Patescibacteria group bacterium
CACGCGTCAAAAGCAGTTGAAATTCAACCTGGAGATCCTCAGGCTAATTTTGTTTTGGGAGTCGTCTTGGCTCAGGGGGGAAGAGTTGAGGAAGCAAAAAATATTATGAAGCAAATACTGACAATTTATCCTGATTATAAAATGGCCAGAGATGCGCTGACACAGCTGGAGAGTGTCAAGGTAGGAAATAGCTAAAGAATACCTTTATTCTTAGTACAATTTTTACAAAAAGGATTATTTTGATAGCTTTGACGAAATTTTCTTGCTTTTTTACCATTCCATGTTTTATTTAAGGAGTCAGTTAAAATATTTCCAAAAGAATATTTATTAACAATGTCGTTATATCTGCCAAATTGAGGGATCACACAGCAAGGAAGTATCTCGCCAGTGGCAGTTATTTGGGGGTAAACCCACGGATAGTAACACTTTCCTTTTGAAATTGTGGTTGAGGGAAAGACAAAATCAATGTTTTTACTTTGGGCATATTTTTTTAATTCATTGAAGATTATTTTTATTTTTTTAGTTTGATATAGTTTTTTAATATAAGGTGAAAGAATATGTATATTTTGTGAAGTAATTTTTTTTATGTGTAGTGTGGAGGCAAGTCTTATTATTTTTTTTAAATGATTAAGATTCTTTAAATTAAAATCAAGATAAACAAGATTAATTATTACTTCGGTATTTAAAGAATTATTTTTAATTATTTTTTGGAGATTGATAATTTTTGTAATTGTATTTTTATAATCTGCTCCAGCTCTGATTTGATTATATTTTTTGGGATATCCTGATTCTATAGATACACTAATTGAGGTAGGTGGATATTTTTTTATCGCATCAAGATGTTTTTTACTAAGAAGTTGAATATTGGTAATAAAGGAAATTTTTATGTGTCTATCAAAACAAATTTTTAATAGCTCTTCAAAATATGGATTAAGAAGGGTTTCTCCCATACCTGTGAGATTGACAGATCTTACTCTAAATTTATCTAATATGATTGAAAGGTCGTTCGGGGTTAGATATTTTTTTACAAACGTACTTTTATTTAATGTACACATTTTACATTTTAAATTACATATGGCTGAAGGTTCAATTTGTATTTCGAGAGGGTGAGTTACCACTGGGAATTTTAAATAGGCAAGAGCGTAATTAAATATAGTGTCTATCTTGCGGCTGTTATTAGATGAAATAAGGTTTATAAAACCTTTATAAAATGTTTTATTTATCATTAAATATTAGATTATATATATTTTGAGAGCGTTTTTTCCAGTCCCACTTATTTCTAATTAATTTTAGTGCCTCGGATGAAATTTGATTATATAATTTTTTGTCTTTTAA
>JAKLIH010000062.1 GCA_022709715.1 Patescibacteria group bacterium
TTACTTTCAAACGAAGGTTATGACGTAATTACCGCATCCTCTCAAAAAAATATTTTTTTTCGATTTCTATGTATGATGAAAGCTACTTTTCTCAACGTCTCTAGAGTAGATTATGTAATCATTGATACCTATAGCACGTTGAATTTTTGTTATGCACTTGCAGTAAGTCAAGTTTGTAGAGCTTTTGGTACTAAATATATTCCAATTTTACATGGAGGAAATTTGCCGGAGAAAATAGATAATTCACCCTATTTGACAGGTTTAATTTTTAAAAATGCTTATGTAAATAGCGTCCCTTCTCAGTTTTTATTCCAAAAACTGAAAAGTAAGTCGTATGAAAATTGTGTTTTTATTCCAAATCAAATTGAAATTAATGAGTATCCTTTCCAATTAAGAGAAAAAGTAAAACCAATGCTATTATGGGTTCGTTCTTTAACCTCGATTTATAATCCAAAAATGGCAATTGATGTAATTGAACAGTTGAATATTTATTATCCGGATGTTGAATTATGTATGGTTGGACCTGAAAAAGGGTTGACCGTAGAAGAATTGAAACTATATGCCCAAAATAAAAATGTTAAGGTTAATTTTACTGGAAGACTTTCAAAGTCAGAATGGGCGAAGTTATCAAAACAGTATGATGTTTTTATAAATACGACACATTTTGACAATACTCCTGTGAGTGTAATGGAGGCAATGGCTCTTGGTTTACCTGTTGTTTCAACTAACGTTGGCGGCATACCTTTTCTACTTAAAGACAACGAAACAGCTTTGTTAGTTGAAGATTCGGCGGTAGATGAAATGGTTTATGCCATTGTAGAACTTGTTGAAAATCATGATTTAGTAATTAAATTAAGTGAAAACGGGAGAAAGTTAGTTGAACAATTTGATTGGAATATTGTTAAAAAACGATGGAAAGAAATTTTAAAATAGATTAAGTTTTCTGTCATAAATTACTAACTTGCACTCTTTTAAAATAAGCCGTGTAAGAATGAAATCGAAGAAAAAAATACATTTTGAAGTTTCTGAACGGAAAATTTTACTCCGTCTTTTTGATGTACTTTTCGTTTTGCTTTCACTTTACCTTGTAGGAATTGTTTTTAAATTTGACTATTTTTCAATTACACCAACTAATTTTTACTGGACTATTGTTTTAGGAACTTATATTCTTGTGATTGGATCCATTTTTGAAATGTATAATCTTCAAGTTGCCAGTAATCAATTTCAGGTTATAAAGAGTATAATATTGACGTCTTCTA
>JAKLIH010000063.1 GCA_022709715.1 Patescibacteria group bacterium
AGAAAAGCTCTTTCAGACCTTCTCTCAACTCGACCTTTGAGAAATCTCAAAGGACTTCGCAAAGCTCCCGCTTGTTATAGCTCATTTTAAAAAACCGATTATGGCAATAAAAATAGAATTCGTAAATCTCATAATTCCGATTGAGAAAATTAACAAAAGTAATTTTGAAGGTGGTTTTGATGCGTTAATCAAAAAATATGAGAATTTAATTGGAAGAGCTGTTTGGTTTGACAAACATCTTTTTAGAATAGGTTGGATGGACACATGGATGATTGATGGCGAGATTAACTTTTGGAAAGATAACGGACTAGTCCCTATAGTGAAGAATGGAAATGACGAATATTGGAGCGATTTGTTTGCTATTTCAACTGGAATAAATCAATTTATGACGAATTGCGATTGGTTAGAAATAGATTTTAGGAAAAATATTGTTTGGTTAAAAGGCACTGACCCTTATGATATTTACCCAAACCCCGAATTCGCTTCTCATAATTACAAATATGACGATTGAAAAGAATATTTAACATAAGTACTAATTGACCGAGAAATGAATAGAAAAACGAGCTATAACAGCACCTACCCAAAAGTGGCAGTTCAGTGCTCCGAAGACACATTTTTGGTTAATGAAAGTATGGTTCACCGCATTAACATTAGTGGTAAAATCGCCACCTTCGGGTAGCTGCAAAACGTCAAACTGTCTAAAAACCTCCTTCCATTTATTTATTATTTTTGAGCAGAAAAGTGCTTACTAATTTTGTATAGTTCGTTGTTTTTCAGTATATTTAACCATGAAATTTATTAACGGAACCAACAGAAACCAACTCCCGCTTTTTGCTTCATCCATTGATGATGCGATTGCACAGGATAACCAAGTAAGGCTTATTGATCTTTTTGTAGACAGTCTTACACTGTCTGATTATGGCTTTGCTTTTGACTTTGTGGAAAACGGAAGACCTTCCTATCATCCTTCGGATTTACTGAAGCTTTTTATTTACGGCTACCTCAATCGGATGCGTTCATCCAGAACTTTGGAGAAAGAATGCTCTCGTAACATTGAGCTGATGTGGCTTTTAAAAGG
>JAKLIH010000064.1 GCA_022709715.1 Patescibacteria group bacterium
TTAATTATTTGATATTCAATGTTGCCAATATTTGAATTGCGTTTGGCGTTACCAATGGCTTATTTCAAATATGGGTTTAATATTTATGAAAGTTTTTTTATATCGGTGATTGGCAACATGATCCCAATAATTTTTGTATTATATTTTTTAGTATGGTTAGAAAATACATTGTGTCGTTTTCCAGTTTTTAGAAAATTATTTGACTGAATATATAATCGATCGCGTAAAGCTTTCACTAGTAATTATGAAAAATGAGGGAAGTTGGGCTTAGTTGTTTTTGTTGGCATCCCATTACCCATGACTGGAGCTTGAACTGGTGCCATTGCTAGCACTTTATTTAAAATCAAACCCAAAGAAGCTTTTTGATTAATTTTTGCTGGAGTAGCTTTAGCCGGTATAATTGTTTCTACCATTTGTTTGCTATATTCAAATCTCGCTCTTAAATGATTCACGTAATTTATTTTCTTGTTTCGGGTCATTTGGATTGTTCGAATTGTTTGGATAGCGTATGCTGGACTCTTAGCTCAGTTGGTTAGAGCGCGTCGTTCACATCGACGAGGTCAGAGGTTCGAATCCCCTAGAGTCTACTCATAAAAAATCTCAAATCTCCCCCAACAACCAACCAAAGGTTGGTGTGGTGGCTAGCAAAAGTCAAAAGCATGCCCCCACACCAAGTTTGCTAATAAATTAGTATTTTAAATGATCAGTGTTGCTTAACATTAACACCAAAATGGCTAGCGCAAACTTGGTGTGGAGCCTGCCTGCCGATAGGTAGGCGGGCGGGGTCAAATCCATAAATCAAAAATAAAAGAAAAAAAGCAATGGTAACGCAGTAGTAAGACGGTAGCAAAACAATTGTAAAGAGTAAGTAGTAATAAACAGAGTAATTGGTAAGTAGTAATTAGTAATTAGAAAAATAACATAATGCAAAAACAACAAATTAAAAAAAGTTTCACACTTGTTGAGCTCATGACCCCCAACAACCAACCG
>JAKLIH010000065.1 GCA_022709715.1 Patescibacteria group bacterium
AACACTTGATGTATTACCAGTCTGTAGATTTTCAACAGTGACAATAATATTAGTTTCAAATTCGGTAATATTAGTAATATCTATGGAGTGACCACCATTGCTATAACCTCGGTCAAATATGGAAATTACAGTATAATTATTAAAATCTATAATGGTTTCGGTAAAATATTGTGTTGTAAAATCTATGCCTGCAGGAAGATAAAAATTGTCAATTTGAGTTAATAGGTTGTTCCATTCTATACTAGTATTAATAACAGTTTTTTGTTGATTAACTACATTAGGATAGATATCTCTTTTACTAATTAAAATTGGTTCTATAACAACGGGAACAAAAGGCGGAGTTACAACTGGAGCTACATCGTCATCATTACAACTTATAACCATCAAACTAAATAATAGTAAAAATAATTTTTTCATAGCGTTTTTTTATTGTTTAACTAAATTTTTGGCATCAATAATAGTACCATTACAAATTAAAGCAACAGTATAAAATCCGGGAGTATAATTGGAAATACCTATAGTTGCTTCAGTCATGTCTAAAAACCCCCTCCTATACAAACCTCTACTATACACAGTTATTATAATTTAATATAGTATGTGTGTATCTCTCTCTCATAAGCTTTCTTTCTTCTTTCAGGATCTTTAATAATTCCTCTTTCATCAAGTATCATTATAAATTCTCCATTACTATTTTGCCTTGGAATCCAAAATAGTCTAGTTTCGTCATTAACATTTTCAAATTTCAGCTCCCAAACTTCTCCATTCGGAAATTTAATTAATTGACCATAAATGGTGTATAATCCCTTTGAGAGAAAATCAATCTTGTCCATAAATTTAAATTTAATAACCGTTGCATTTGTTTCTTCTCCATCTTCAATATCAAAAAAATGAATTTCATTATT
>JAKLIH010000066.1:0-258 GCA_022709715.1 Patescibacteria group bacterium
AAAAAGAAAAAGCTTTATGGAAGGCACGTAATGAGGCAATTAAAGAAGCAAAAGGAGAGTGGATTTTATTGTATGATGATGATTCCAGAATCGAATCAAATTGGGTTTTTGAACACCTTAAAACGATTGACTTTTTTAAGGCTGATATCTCCTCTGGAGTTTCTTTAAGTGTTGTTGGTGCTGAGATACCAAAACATTACAGTTATTTTCGCTGGAGTGATCAATTGGATACCGGAAATGTATTGTTAAAAAAAGGAA
>JAKLIH010000066.1:268-857 GCA_022709715.1 Patescibacteria group bacterium
TTTGAAAAGCAAAGGATGGGAGATGGAGAATTTGGATTACGAGCCTATCTAAACGGGTATAAAAACATTTCAAATCCAAAGGCTAAAAGAATTCATTTGAAAGTTAGTGAAGGAGGATTACGTCAAATGGGAAGTTGGGATGGTTGGAGACCAAAAAAAATTTTTGGTCCACGACCTGTACCCAGTGTTTTGTATTTGTCCAGAAAATATTTTGGAGATAGTGCTAGTCGATTAATGTTGTTAAAAGAAATTATACCGGCAATGATTCCTTATAGATTTAAAGGAAATAAAGTAGTGTATGGATTATCTTTTTTAGTATCACCATTGTTTTTTCCCATACTCATTTTTCAAATGATAAAATCATGGAAATTGGCTACCATAAAATTGAAGGAGTAATGATTTTTTTAATTTGTAAATTATGAAAGAACAATTTTATTTTTTTGGAGATGACATAAAAAGGATGTTAGGAAAACAAAAAATAAGAATATTATTTATTTGGTTGAGCAGATCTTTTTGGGGAATTGGGTTGTATAGATTGGAAAGAAGTTTATATTTACTTTTTGGTAAGTATTACAAGGGAGTGAGAATA
>JAKLIH010000067.1 GCA_022709715.1 Patescibacteria group bacterium
AGAGGTATTACCTGTCTGTAGATTTTCAACAGTGACAATAATATTAGTTTCAAATTCAGTAATATTTGTAATATCTATGGAATTACCTCCATTGCCATAAACTCTATCAAATATGGCAATTACTGTATAGTTAGTAAAATCTACAGTTGTTTCCGTAAAATTTTGTGTTGTAAAATCAATACCAAATGGTTGATAAAAAATGTCTATTTGATTTAGTAATGTATTCCATTCTAAAATAGTATTAATTACAGTTTTTTGTTGATCAATATTAACACTTGGATTAATATTCCGTTTACTAATTAAAATTGGTTCTATAACAACTGGCACAAAAGGCGGAGTTACAACTGGAGCTACATCGTCATCATTACAACTTATAATCATCAAACTAAATAATAGTAAAAATAATTTTTTCATAGCGTTTTTTTATTGTTTTATTAAATTTTTTGCATCAATAATCTGACCGTTGCAAATTAAAGCCCACACCACTCAATCATAACCCTCATGCCCTCAATCCTTTCCGCAAACTCGTCATTCAGTCGCTGTAGGAATATTTCATATCTCCGAGTTCTCCAAAACTTCCCTTATTCCATGTTAGTATTTTATTAAATGACACTCATTTAAAGTAAGAATATTACAAGACTAAGTTTATAAAGAGTTTAGAATATGAATAAGTTTGTCTGAAAAATTTTTTACAATTGGACAATCTAATGTTTCATCGTGCATGTAATGAATAAGATATACTCGATTGTTTTTAGAAAGGCAAAACCAATTATAAGTTCCAAGCAATATTTCTTTA
>JAKLIH010000068.1 GCA_022709715.1 Patescibacteria group bacterium
TTTTATGAAACTAGACTAAAAGAAAATCTTGAGAAATTAGATGTAATTTTTGAGACTCATGTTTTCTTTAAAGATGATTGGACAGAAAAAATAAAAAGAATTGTAGAAAATAATAAATAAAAAATTATGTGTACATTGTTTTAAGTCAATGGTGAGGCTTTCGTTAACATGGAAAGTACGCTTTCGTAATAAATTTTGGTTATATTTGAAGAAGCGGTTTTATACTGTTGCTTTAATTTGCAACGGTACTATTATAGATGCCAAAACATTAGTTAAACAATAAAAAAAATTACCATGAAAAATTTAATATTAATCTTTTTTAGTTTTATTATTATAAGTTGTAATGATGATGATGTAGAACCTATTGTAGTTATTCCTTATGAACCTGTAATAATAAATTCAATATTAGTAGGTAAGGGAAATTTAGCTAGTACAGAAGGTATTTCTCAGCAAAATATAATTATAAATAATGATAATATTTGGATGGATTTAAGAAATCAAATTGATGCATTATATATAGCAAATGGATTAGGAAATTATTTTACTGAAACATTTTTTGAAGAAACTATCATAGATTTCGCTAATTATACAGTTATTGCTGTTTTTGATAGAGGATACAGTAATAGAGGTCATTTTATTGAAGTAACTAATGTAACAGAATTTGAAAATAATATTGTTATAATTGTTGAAAAATCTTCGGTGGTTAATACCCAAAATGTTGCCTCACAACCCTATCACATAGTAAAAATACCAAAAGCGACTAAACCTATTGTTTTTGAGTAAGA
>JAKLIH010000069.1 GCA_022709715.1 Patescibacteria group bacterium
TCAAATTATAAATCATCAAAAACAATTAACAGTCCTATTTCTGGAGCAGTTGTTAAGACTAGTACCACTAATTCAAATACACCTGTTAGAAAATAATTTTTTATTTTTAAGAATAAATATTTATTTTGTTTATTTATTAATATATTTTATGCTATGAGATTAATAATTTTAGACATCAATTAATATTAATTAAACTATGCGGATTGAGTTATGATATTTAAATATCTTTATTTTAAGATTATTATACTTTATTGAAATATTTTTATAGTGCTGTTTTATTGTTTTTTTATTGTTTATATGCCTCGATGGCTCAGTGGTAAAGCACGTCCTTGGTAAGGACGAGATCCCGAGTTCGATCCTCGGTCGAGGCTTTTTATTTTTTTAATTATTATTCTTTCTTAATTTGGTGTAAATAAAAAATGCTCCGAGTACAATAGCAATTATTAATGCTATTAAAAGAATATTCTTTATTATAATAATTAAGATCCATAAAATTATGAAATGAACAATTGCAAGAAGTAAACTTAAAAAGAAAATCATACTTCCAATTGCATTATCTATCCATTTACCTAACAAAGGTATTTTTCTTACATAATTTGACATTACTGAAATAGGTCCAAATATCAATAAATACCCAACTAGAAGAATAACAAAAGTAATAATTCTTAATATCCATGCAGATATTCTATCTTGTGACTTTAATTGGTTATAAGTTCCTTGATAATCTTTTGTTGAAATTAATAAATATTTTTTTTGGCCACCATTACTTATTATACTTCCAT
>JAKLIH010000007.1 GCA_022709715.1 Patescibacteria group bacterium
TCAATGAAATTGATAGCTCTATTTATGGTATTAATATCACTTACTCTTCTAGTATCTCTGAAATTATCAAAAAGTCGGGCTGGATTTAATGCAAAAATTACAATAGCTGAAAGGATTGCAAGTATTGCTATAACAATCATTAATTCAACTAAGGTGAAAGATTTCTTGGAATTATTTTTTTTATTTATTTTTTTGTTTTTCATATTTAATAATTTTTTAACTTCACAATCAAAATCTGAAATATATTTTCTATCTTGAATTTTATTAAATATTTCATATTCACTCAAAGCTAATGTTTGCGCAACTTCATGACTTATTTTTCCAGTATTTTCTAAAATTTCCTGTTCATTAAATTTTAAGAAAGCGTCTAGTTTTTTTACTCAATCTTTCATATACATAACAATGCCCTTTTCTGCTTGCATCTCAGCAAAATTTAAATACATATCAACAATTCTATTTAATTTATCTAATTCGTTTTCTTTTAAGTAATTCTTAGCAATGACAACATCAGTTTCTCTAATTTTTCCTTGAGGTGCATATTTCCATGTGGCAAGTCCCATATTTGGCTTTTTACTATCTGCTCTCTCATTAATTACTTCGGCAGCAGTTTTGCCAGTAATAGCAAAATGTAATTTATTTTGAACGGTAGCAAAAAATTGCTTCGTGATATCACTATCAAAAGAATAATCAGCACTACATTGAGAATAAATATCTGTAATTTTTTGATATAGTCTTCTTTCACTAGAACGAATATCCCTAATTCTAGCTAATTGTTCTTCAAAATAATCTTTTCCAAAAATATTATCAGGATTTTTTAATCGTTCGTCATCCATAGTAAATCCTTTGATAATATATTCTTTTAGCCTCTCGGTAGCTCAAATACGAAATTGGGTTGCTCTTTGAGAATTTACTCTATAGCCAACTGAAATAATAGCATCTAAATTGTAAAATTCAATGTCTCTTTTTACCTTTCGATTGCCTTCATTTTGAACTTGTGCAATTTTTGCACAAGTTAAACTTTTAGTTAGTTCACCTTCTGAAAAAATATTTTGCAAGTGTTTTGTCACCACACTTCTATCTACATCAAATAACAAAGCAATTTTATCTTGAGTTAGCCATACATTTTCATCATGCAAAAAAATCTCTATTTTCACTTTACCATTTGGAGTGGTATAAAGCAAAAATTCAGTAAAATTATTTTTGCTTGGAATTATTTTTTTATTCTGATTATTCATAATATTACTTAACAAGAGTAAAGCTCTTTTTTATTGTTTTGTTGAATATTGGTTATTGAATTTTGGAATTTTATTTAGTGTATTAGGTTATTAGAGTATTAGAATATTGATTTATTACCACTGTCTTTCCATTGTTTTACTGTTTATTCTTTTTCTTCATTTAACAATTTAGTATATTCTTCTTTTTCGTTATCATCAAAATTAACTAGTTTGGTGGCTTTTTTGCTCATTAATTCTAATCGTTTTTGAGATGATTCAAAAGCTGAATTGGTATCGGACAAATGTTTGCCTAATTTTTTAAAACTTTCGTCTAAACTATTAGCATCTTTAATAATTAGATTTAAACGTTTAATAATATTATGAGTTTCTTGAGAAAGTTTGGTATCTTGATATCAATGCTCGATTATACGTAAAGTAAGAAATAAAGTGTTGGGAGATGTAATAATTATTTTACGACTTCAAGCATATTGCATGATGTTATAATCTCTGTCTAGATGATTAATTATTTCGTAATAGATGGCTTCGGCTGGTATATACATTAAAGCATAGTCAACGGTATTTTCCGATGGCAAAATATATTTACTGGCGATTTGATCTACTAAAGTTTTTACATCACTGATAAATAATTTTTTATAATTTAAACGTTCTTGATCGTTTTGGGTTTCCATATATTTTTTAAAATTGTCTAATGGAAATTTTGAATCAATTGATAAAATTTTATTGTCGGGTAATTTAAAAATCGCATCGGCACGCTCGCCATTGTTAAATAAATATTGCTCTTTGTATAATTCTTTGGGATAATATTCAGAAAGTAAATGATAAAGTTGACCTTCTCCTCATTCACCACGAAGTTTAGGGGTTTTAAATAGATCTTGAAAACTAGAGATGTCTTCCATTTTGGTATTGGTTTGTTTTAAAAATTCTTGGACTTTGACGGTTTCGCGAGTAAAATTTTGGATTTGATCGTTGATATTTTTAGTGGTGGACGATACAGAAGTGTTGACATTGTTTAGTTGATTAATCATCAAATCGGTTAAACGTCTTTCTAAATTTAATAATTTTTCATCTTGTTTGTCATCGGTGGTATTTTTGTTAATATTTTTTTTGAAATACAAAAACAAGCCACCAATAAAAATTAAATTGGTAAACAAAAACAAACCTAAAATTAATCAATTAATTGAATTAATCATTTTCAGGCTTTAGTTCAGTGTTATTTTTTTCAGTAATGACTGGCTCGTAAACTATTAAATAGATTAAAGCGGTAGTCACAAATCAATCAATTAAAGTAACTAAGCCATTAATTCTTAATCATGATCCGGCTATTCAACCCAATAATACAATAAATTTTCACAATAAAATTAAACCAATATTTTTTCATAAATTTTCATTAAAAACTCGATAGGCTTTTTTAAGAGAATCGATAATTGATAAATTATCATTGGCTATAATAGTCAAAGCAAAGCTAAAAATAAACAACAAATAAATACCAGGAATAATAAAGAAAACAATACTTATTGTGACTGCTAATAGTTCTATTAAACTAAATAGGAAAATTTTTCAAAAATTCTTCAAGTTTTGTTTTAATAATTTTCAAAAACGAAAGTCACCAACACTGATAGCTTTTGTTAATATATAGATAAAGAAATTATGAACACTAATAGCAAAAATACTAATTATTAGCATACTAATAGCAAAAATAATTAATAAATTAAGAATATAGTCGTTCATTTTAATATTACCCAAAGTTTCGAGCCGAGAACTTAATTGATTGTCAATTAAGTTTGAAGTTGGAGCAAAAATAACAAAAATTAATAGATAAGCAATACCAATAATTAAAAAATTTTTTCAATTAGCTGAAAAAATATCAAAAATTTTTTTGGTATAAAGTTTAAGTAATGACATAATTATAAATTTAAACTAATTTTTTAACTTCTTGGCTAACTTTGCTAACTAATTCATCAATGGATAGTTTGTTTTTGATGATATATTCAATTACGCCAAAAGTTTTTCCACGCTCAATGTCGGAATCTTGACCTAAGTTGGATGTAATAATAACTGGAATTTTAGAAAAACGCGGATCATTGCGTAACATTTCTAAAAATTCAAAACCATTACGTTTTGGCAAAATTAAATCTAATAGTATTAAATCCGGCATAAAATTTTCGAGCATATTAAAGGCTTCTTCCCCATCCATAGCTTTTTCGACTTGAAAACCTTCTTGGCTTAATTTCAATTCAAGCAAACTGCTCAAAAAGGCTTCATCTTCGACTAAAAGAATTTTCTTTTTAGAGCCGGTTAAATCAGCGGTATTGGTCTGATTAACTGGATTTACAGGATTTGTTTCCATAATATATGTTTAATTTATTGTTAATATTGTATTAAATTTTTTGATTTAAATCAAGTGATTGGCAATTAAATCTCAAAACCCAAAAGTTCAAATAAAAAATCTAAAAATTTAAAATACATATTATAAATAGTCTCTCTTCTCTCTTTTTTGATATTAATGGAGATTATTACTTTTATCTTGTTGTATCCGTTTTAATTTTAAAAGTTTTGATTTATATTTTTGAGTTTTGACGTTTGACTTTTAAGTTTGCTTTTGAATATTGATTTTGAAACTTGGAATTTGTTTTTCGTTATATTCTGCTAATTCCTAAAGTTTTTCTGACTTGTTCAATTTTTTTGTTTGTGATGGCTTGGCTGAATTTTAACCCCTTATCTAAAATTTTATTTAGATAGTCCTTGTCGTTGATATAATTTTTATATTTGATTTGAATTGGTTCTAAGAAATTTCATATGGCTTCGGCTAAATCCTGTTTGAATTGTTTATAATCTAAGTTTACATACTTATTTTCTATTTCTTTAATAGTTAGATTGGTGACACCACTATAGATATTTAATAAATTAGCAATTTCGGGTTGTTGATCATTAAATTTTATCGAATTTTTAGAGTCAGTTGGAGCTTTTAATATTTTTTTAAAGATATCTTCTTTGGAGTCCAAAATAAATATTATACCTTTATCGTCTTTGCTACTTTTACTCATTTTCTTTTCAATATGATACAAATCTTTAATACGAGCACCAGTTTTTTGAATTAAAGGTTCGGGTAATTTAAATATTGGGCTATACATAGAATTGAATCTTTGAGCAACGTCACGAGCTAATTCGAGATGTTGTTTTTGATCTTCACCAACCGGAACGACATCGCAATCATATAGTAAAACGTCAGCTGCCATTAAAATCGGATAATTAAATAAACCGCAAGATATGGTTTCTTTAAGCTCACTAGTTTTTTCTTTAAATTGAGTCATACGACTAGCTAAACCAAAAGGAGTAAAACAATTTAAAATTCAAGCTAGATAGGGATGGTCAGAATTATCGGACTGGAGCATAATTTTGGATTTATTTACATCTAAACCAAAAGCTAAAAATAAAGCTAATAAATCATAAATATTATTGTTTATTTTTCCTTTTACTTTTTCGGGGACAGTAATAGCATGTAAATCAACAATAGAATAAAGACAATCGTAATTGTCCTGAAGAGCTAGCCAATTCTTAATGGCGCCAATATAATGGCCAATATTTAAATCGCCGTTGGGTTGGATACCTGAGAATACAAATGGTTTTTTCATAATTAATGTTTATTATTTAAAACTAATCTTTAAAAAGTTCGATTGCATAGTTAACTGGTTGTTTAGGTGTGATAATTTTTAAGCCTGATTTGGAGAAAGCTGGTAAAGTGTCGTTGCCAATAACTTTAAAATCTTCTAATCAAAAAACATCTAAATCAAGAGACACGCCTTGATTTCAAAATGACATAATTCTTTTTTCTTTGAAGATAAAAATCATACCATCATAATCGCCAGGACGTTTAGTGACGCCAGATAAACCTTTTGCATAGGCAGTTTCATTGTCAGCGACTTTTAGTTTGTATAATTTATCGTTGACGGAATAATAAAACCATTCATTGTTTTTGGCGCGTAGATTAATTTGAAACAATCCCCAAGAGGTATAAATAGCTACGCCACAAACATAGGTGAACAAAACAATTATCAAAATTTGATAAAATTTTCCATTCATATTATTGTTTTATTTTTATTTTTTTGTTATGATTAGTATATATAAAAAAATCATAAAAATCAAGCAATGAAAAGCGATAAAAACATTTTTCCAATTTTTAACTTAATTAAAGAAAATGATATAATCGGCACTTGATTAAGAAATTCATATTTTGTTACTAAAGAGATGTCTTTAACTGAACATGGTCTTAAACATGCTGAATTTGTGTCAAATCGAGCTCTAGAAATAGCCAAATCTATTGGACTCAACGCAAAACATCAGGATTTAATATTAGTGGCTTCATATACCCATGATATTGGTAATTTTCTTTCAAGAACTTATCATCACTATCTAGGTAGTATGTTTTTATTTGAAATTTTTAAAGAAAAAATTGATATCAAAGATTTAACTATAATAATGCAAGCCGTGGCCAATCATGATAAAGAAGAGATGAAATTGGTGCATCCAGTATCAGCGGTAATAGTAATCGCTGATAAGTCGGACGTAAGGCGCGAAAGAGTTTTAGAAAAAGATGGACAAAAAATACAGGCCGATATACATGATAGAGTAAATTATGCAACTATTGAAAATAAAATTTTAATTAGTATAGATAAGAAAACAATTACATTAAAATTAAAAATAGACACAAAGGTGTGCCCGATTATGGAATATTTTGAAATATTTACAACTCGTATGAATTATTGCAGATTATCAGCCGAATACTTAGGATATCATTTTAGTTTAATAATAAATAACTTTAAGTTACTTTAACTATAACAAAGCGCCAACGCTTGTATTGATCCTGGTAAAATTCAAATTCTTTGAAGCCATGTTTAATCAGCATGGCTTTTATACTTTTAGCTTGATTAGGGTAAAATTCCATGACAAATATTCCATTTTTATTCAAAAATCGTTTAATTTGACCTATAAAAGGTTTAATTATTGATAGCCCATCTTTGCCAGCTATAATGGCTTTTGAGGGCTCAAATGGAGCTTTTATCGCATCTAATTGGGGTACATAAGGTGGATTTGCTAAAATTAAGTCATATTTTCGATTAATTTTGCTAAAAATGTCTGATTTTAGGATTTTTTGGTAATTTTTGACATTATTGAGTTTTAGGTTAATTTTTATTTGATCTAAATTCTTTTTTTCAATATCGCTAAAATCAATATTGGTATTTTTAATAGTTTTAGCAACACTAACACCAATACAACCGGAACCTGAAAAAATATCTAAAACTTTTGTGTTTTTATAATCTTTAAAATGAGTTTTGATTATTGGTAATACTTTTTCAATTCAATATTCAGTTTCAACTCTGGGTATTAATGGTTTTTTTGATAGATCAATTTTACAATTTAAAAAATTAACATAACCGATAATATAATCTCGCGGATAATTTTTAGAAAGTAAAAAAATATCATCAATAAATGGTTTGGTGTTTTTATTGTTAATCTTATTTTGATATTTATCTTTTAAAACATATTCTCAATCGCTCAACATGATTAAAGATTTAAGGTAACGCCAATGGGACAATGATCAGATCCCATTTGATTTGGTAGAATAAAAGCGCTTTCTAATTTTGACATTAAATTTTTTGAAATAAAGCAATAATCAATTCTTCAACCCAAGTTTCTAGCTCTGGCATTAGCAAAATAGGGTCATCAAGTATAGTTATTTTCTTCTTTATTGAAATATCTAAAAGTATCAATAAAATTTAATTTTAATAAATTATCAATCTGGATTCTTTCATCAATTGTGAACATAATACTGTTTTGGTTTTCTTTAGGTCTAGCTAAATCAATTTCTTTATGAGCAATATTAAAATCTCCAATTAAAATTATATTTTTATTTTTTTGTTCTGCTAAATATTGGTTTATTAAATAATCATAAAATTTTAATTTATAATCCAGATTTTCTTTTTTCTGGCCACCATTAATAATATAAAAATTTATTAATATATAATCTTTAAATTCTAATAACAAAAATCGCCCTTCATCGTCAAATTGTTTAAAACCAATTTTGGTTTCAACTTTTAAAGGCTTTTGATTGGTTAAAATGCCAACACCACTATACCCTTTTCTATTACCACAATTTGAATAAAATTGATAACCTGGTTGATTATGTAATAAGTCAGGAATATCTGGTTCTTGAGATTTCAATTCTTGAAAACAATAAAAATCAGCTTTTTCTTGAAAAAGTTTTTGCAATTCATTTTTATTTACAATGGAGCGAATGCCATTGACATTTCAGGATACAATTTTCATGTTACCACAATCCGAACAATCCGAATAACTCGAATGATCCGAACATAATTAATTTATTCTTTTTAATAAATTTTCGAATAATTTTGCTACTACAACTGGTCCAAGCCCATTGGGAACGGGTGTAAAAAAAGAACATTTATTTTCAAAATCTTTATTTATTTCGCAATCACCACAAATTGTTTCTTGTTTATTACAGCCATAATCAAAAATGATAGAATCTTTTTTAATGAAATCAAATTTTACTAAATTATTAATGCCAACACCAGTAATAATAACATCTGACATTTGGCATAATTGATTGATATTATCATTGGAATTGTGATTGATGTTGATAAATTCATAATGGTGGTTAGTTAGGTATTGTGCTATTGGTTTTCCGATTAATTCTCCTTGCCCAATTAATAAAATGTTTTTAAAATTTAGATTATATTTTTTGATTAAATAATCTAAAGCCGATACGGTTGGTGGCATAATATTTTCTTTGCCTTGATAAAATCTTCCCAAGTTTTTATAGGTCAAACAATCAATATCTAATTTATCCGGAATAGCATTGATTAACATGTTTTTATTTAAATGAACTGGAATGGGCAATTGAATAATAACACCTTTAACAAATTTTTCTTTACAAATTTTACTGATTTCTTTTCGTAATTCTTTACTAGTTTTAGTTTCGTCTAAATAATAAACATTACATTTTATATTTAATTTTTTTGCAAAATTTTTTTTAATTTTAATATATGATGTATTAGCTACATCATTTTTAAAAGTAATAATTTGTAATTTTATTTGTTCTTGATAGTTTTGTCTTTTTGATTGCAACTCTTTAAGAATTTCATCAACTATTTCTTTACCATTAATTTTCATGTTATTTTATCTGATCAACTGATTTATTAAAGTGGCGGTATAGGCCCATTCGTTGTCGTATCAAATTAAAACTTTGACAAGATTATTATCAACCACTTTTGTAAAGGATAAATCAACAATAGCTGGAAAAGATGTTTTGATAATATCACCGGATACCAATGGTTCACTAGAAATGCCTAGGATATTTTTTCATTCTGGTTGTTGAGAAGTAGTAATCAAAATATTATTAATTTCTTCTTTAGTGGTTGGTTTCTTGGAAATAAAAGTGATGTCAGCTAACGATCCACAAATAACTGGAACTCGAATGGCAATACCATCAAATTTATTTTCTAAATCTTTAATTACTTTGGTTACAGTAGTAGCCGCGCCAGTGGTTGAAGGAATAATATTTTGAGCCCCAGCCCTACCCCTTAAAAAATCACCTTTGACTGAAGTGTCAACAATGGTTTGGGTGTTGGTATAAGCATGAATAGTATTTAATATAGCTTTTTCAATACCAATAGTTTTGTTTAAAATTTCAATAACGGGGGCAACGGCATTGGTGGTACATGATCCATTAGAAATGATATTGAAATTATTAAATTCATTGTCATTAATACCAAGCAAAACAGTTTTACCGTCAATACCTTCATTACCTTTGGCGGGCGAAGTGATAATAACTTTTTTACTGCCAGCATTAATATGTTTTTTGGCATCAGTATAATTTTCAAACACACCAGTTGATTCAATCACAGTATCAATTAATAACTCATCTCAAGGTAAATTTAAAGGATCTTTTTCGTTGAAAATATATATAGTTTGATTATTAATAATTAATGTGCCAATTGATTTTGCTTTTTTAAATTGTTTTTGTTCATCGGTTTTTTGAATGGGAAAATTAAATCAACCATAAACAGTGTCGTGTTTTAAAAGATAAATTAAATTATCAAGATTGGCTAAATCATTGATAGCTAGTATTTTAAAATTTGGATTGGAAATCGCTTGGCGTAAAAAACAACGACCAATACGACCAAAACCGTTTATTGAAATGTTCATATGAGAAAGATTTAATTTGTTAATGATTTTGTTTATTTTTGATTGTATTTATTTTGAAGCTTTCTATTTTTCAATTCTTATCAAAAATAAAAGTTCCTCTAAGTTGTAATCCGGACAATACCCCTGGCAATCAATGTGTATCATCTTCTCACATATTATAAAAAGGGAGCTTATTTATTGGTCATCATTTTGGCTTTTCTTCTTCGGTTTCGATTGGTTTGCCTTTTCATTTTGTCGCTACAAATATTGAAATTTTTTGATTGTCTTTTTGATCAGCTAAATAATAAAATTTTAGCACGGCCATTTTTTTATATTCTAATGGTGTTATGCCAATTTCTTCTTGTGTCTCACGAATCATTGTGTCTACAATTGTTTTATCTTCTTTATTTTTTTTACCTCCAATTCCGTTTCATTTTCCTCAGCCAATTCCTCTTTTTTTAATTCCAAGTAATACCTTGCCATCTTTTACCAAAAAGCAATGGGTTGATTCTATTTTTATATTTATATTTGCTTTATTTTTATTCGTCATTATATTATATATTTTAATATATATTAATATATTTTTTTTAAAAAAACAAGATCAATTAAATAAAAGGTATTTTTAAAGTTTTAACAATAATATAAAAATCGAGTCAAATTGAATAATTTTTAATATAATATAAATCATATTTCAACTTCTCTTTCGCTTCATCTATTGAGTGAGTATTTTTTTGGTTGATTTGAGCTCAACCAGTGAGCCCCGGAGTAAATAAATGGCGGATATCATAAAAATTGATATTTTGTTTAAAAGTATTAGCTAATTCAATTTCTTCGGGGCGAGGGCCAACAAACGATAAATCTCCTTTTAAAATATTAACAAACTGAGGCCATTCATCGATATAAAGTTTTCTTAAAATACGACCAATTAAAGTAATACGTTTATCATTGGGCATGGTTCAAGCTGGGCCATTAAAACGAGCATTTGATTCCATGGTGCGGAATTTATATAAAGTGATAGTTTTGCCATGTTTACCTTGGCGTTTGCTTAAATAAAATATTGGACCAGAAGATGTGGTTTTGATTAATAAAATGATAATTGGTCATAATGGTAGTGTAACAATCAAAAACATTGAGCTAAAAAATATATCACTTAAACGCTTGATAAAATAAACTGGTAAATATTTATTGGGATTGATGGTTTTTAATAATCAGTTATAATCTATGGTTTCAATGGATATTTTTTGGAAAATAGTTTCGTAAAAAGCTTCAAAAGTTTGAAAATTAATATTTTTGAAAAGCAATGGATAAAGTTTTTGGGTGGATATTTTGTTAGATTGAATTACAATAGTTTTGACTTTATTTTGAATGGCGAAATCTTTAATGTGCTCGATATCGACGGTGTCGGGATAAGTGATAATTTTTAATCCAAAAGCATCATTATTGTTAATAATATTTTGAATTTGTAAAGATAAATCGGTGGTGGGTATCAACAATATATTGATTTTTTCAAGAATATTTCTTTTTTGTAGCCAAAAATGATTAATATAAATAAATAAACTGGAAATGATTCAAAATAATAGTAAATTGGTTTTTGGAGTTATGCCAATGGGCATGATATAAAAGTAAAGAACGCCAGTTAAGATTAAAAATAATTGAATGCGACCAAGAAAAGCAATAAAATCAATATTTTTTAATTTAAAGCCATAGTCATAAAGATTGTTAATAAAATATATAAAAATAGTTAACAAAATTAGTGGTGTAAAAGCGATAAGATGGTCATTGATGATAATTTGGTCAAGATTGCCATAAAATCGAAAAATAATGACTAATAGTAAACTTAAATATAACACTATTAAATCTAGAGTTGATAACAACAAACCATAATATTTTTTATAAAAACCAATATTCATATAAATTATTTTGCTAGATTATTTAATTGATTTTCCAAATCTTTTAAAGCCGATTCAGTTGAAGAACTATAGTTGGTGGTGCGCTGAGATTCATAAACTTTGGTGGCTTGGTTTAAAGCCTGCCTCGCTGAAGAGTAATTTTTAAGATTAATATGAGCTTTGGCGAGTTCAATATAAATTTGATAACGATTTAAATTGCTAGGTAAATATCTATTGATAGTATCAATGGCGGAAGCGGATTCATCGTATTTGTTGAAAATAGTAATGGTTGTGATTAATTGATCAATGGATTCAAAAACTAAATTTTTTTCTTGACTGAGTTTTAATTCTTTTATACCCTCCTTGATATTTTTTTCTTTATCGATTAAATAAACTCCATAAATTCAATGAAACTTTCCACTTTCCGAATATAATTTAACAAATTCAGAAGCTAATTGCTTGCCCAAAACTCAATCTTTTGGATCGCGCGAATTTAATAAAACTTGAATTTCAAAGAAATCTAATTCGGATAAACGCATGCCTATAGATTTGGTAATATCTATTATTTCTAAAGTTCTTTTGACATCAGCCGATGTAATACCAAGGTTCTTATTGGCGCCCTTACTGGCAATATGAGCCAATTGATAAAGATAAAGACGCGTACGATATGGATACCTTTTTGATAATGTTATTTGGGCATTATGAATAATATTATAATAGTCTAATAATTGTTGATTTGTAAAATTTTTTTGATTTACCGTAAAAGTATTAAAGAATCCAAAATACAGAGCATCTTGATGAGGGTTTTTAATTTTGGTGTTTCTCAAAACATTAAGAGCTGTATTCACTTTTCCGCTAGTAACTAATTTTTTTATTTTTAAATGAAAACTATCATAATATCAAGTCAAAATATTAAATTGATAAATATTGATAGCCATAAATACGGCAACTAAAATAATGATTAAATTTGATCAATTTTTGGGAATGTTAATATTAATTTTGTTTTCGTTTTTTAAAACTATTATGAATCCCAATAATACTATGAGAGAAATAAAACCCTCAAAAATATCAAACATAAATAAGTTTTGAATAAAATAAGCAACAATACCAAGAATTAGTGATAAACCAGCATAAAAATCAATATTATCACTTAGCATTAGATCACGAATATTTTTGTAAGCAAAGAAATAAATTCCTAGAAAGAAAATAATCCCAAAAATGCCGGTGGTAGCCATAATTTCAATTGGCATGTTGTGAGCTTTATCAAAACGACTTTGCTCAGGAACAACATTGGTGATTATAGGCTCAAAGTTTTTTTGAAAGCAAATTTCAAAATTATCGAAACCATAACCTAATAATGGTCTTTGTAAAAAACAATTTATACCAATCTTGGTGACAAAAATACGGCTAAGGGATGAACCATCGCTTAGATTAAAAGTTGTTAAACGGTTAACGAGATGATTATTTCTCAATAGAGATGTATTTTTAAATGCAAACATACAAAAAACTATTGAACAAGCAATTAATAGGATAATAATGCCAATTTTTTGAGTGTCAATTTTTAACCAATGATTTAAACTATGATTAGGATTGATAATTAAACTAATTAGTAAAAACAAACCAGTAACACCTATTGATAGAAAAGCTCCACGGGAAACTGTAAAAATTAAACACACAATATACATAATACTTATAAAAATATGGAATCATAATTCTCAATTTTTATAATTAGTTTGGAGTTTGGTAAAAAATAAATAAAGATTGATGTAGAAAAATATGATAATAATAGCGGCAAAATATAAGGGGTTACCAGTAAAACCAGCAAAACGATTAGTTAAAATATTTTGATTTTGGATAATATGATTAACAATATAAATTAAAAATGATAAACTGCCCATTGAAAAGATGATGAGATTCCAATAATTAAGTAGTTTATGTCATAATTCTTTGGTTGAAAGAACACTGGAAATAATTATAAGAAAAATTAAAAAATTGATCAAATTAAAAGTACCCATCATTCTTTCGGCGGTGGATCAGAAACTTTGACTCGGATCAAGGCTAAATTGGCCAGAGATAAAACAAATAATAACAAAAAGCAGAAAAGATAATAAAATACTATTTTTAGATGGTAAATATTTTTTGTCTTTTAATATTAACACAACATAACAAAATAGCATGATAGCCACAATAATTCTAAATATAATAATTTTAGTTGTGACATATGGGAAAATTAGTCCAGTATAATAAATACCCGGTGTGAAAGCGGTTAAAACGGTTAATCAATAAATAATATTATGTAATATTTTTTCCGAAAAATATTTTAGCATATTGAAGGGTTATAAATTATTATGTTCGTAAAACTCTTTGAGGCGATTAATTAATGGATGGTTCTTTAGCTTTTTTAAAGCTTTCATCTCAATTTGTCTTATGCGCTCTCGGGTAACACCAAAAACTTCGCCCACTTCTTCAAGAGTATGAGGAATACCATCTTCTAAGCCAAAACGCATACGCAAAACCTTTTGTTCACGGGGTAATATATCTTTTAAAATTTCGTTTAATTGTTGCATCATTAAATCTTGAGAAGCTGAATCTTCGGGTGAAATGGTGCTCTCGTCTTTTATAATATCTTTATAGGAACTATTGTTGTCTTCATCATCAGAAAAAGGTTGATCTAATGAAAATGTATCTTGATTAATTTTTTTCAAATATCTTACTTCTTCAACAGCCAGTCCTAATTCAGCGGCTAATTCTTCAGCTGAAGGTTCACGATCAAGTATTTGAATTAAATTGCGATTAGCTTTGCGATAGCGAGTTAATACTTCAACAATATGAACGGGAATGCGAATGGTTCTAGAATGATCGGCTATAGCACGAGAAATACCCTGGCGAATTCAACAAGTGGCATAAGTTGAAAATCGATAACCTTTTTGAGGGTCAAATTTTTCAACAGCGCGACGAAGGCCAATATTTCCCTCTTGAATTAAATCTAATAAATCTAATCCACGAGTTTGAGCGGCAAATTTTTTAGCAATATTGACGACTAATCTTAAATTGGCTTCAAGCATTCGTTTTTGAGCCACTGCATCTTTTTTGACCAGTTTTTGATATAATTCTTTTTCTTCTTCGGGAACAATTAATGATATTTTACCTATTTCTTTAAGGTAGGTTTTTATGTTGTTAGGAGCATTATGTCATTCTTCTAAAGAAGTTGACCTAACTAATTCTTCAATACTTAAATCTTTATCTACTTCCAGAACATCTAAGTTTTTAGTAATTGTAACATTGTCGTTCATTAAAACATTAAAAACATGATCTAAACCTTTTATGTTTAGCTCTGGATATGGAATTAAATTTAAAATTTCGCCAAAAGTAACAAAACCTCGAACATCGTTTTTGACTCGCAAAACATTTAATACCTCTTGTATTTCTTCATCGCTATATTTATGAGGTTTTTGATTTAAAACAATGGGTTTATTTTTTTGATTTTTTCTTTTACGCAAAACTTTTTTAACTGGTTTTTTGACTAGTTTTTGGCTTGATTTTTTAGTCACCTTTTTAACAACTTTTTTCTTAGATAGTTTTTTTGTTGTTTTTTTCGGGTTTATTTTTTTAACCATAAATGAATATTTATTTTAATTTATTAAGAATATCGCAAATTGTATTTAATTCATTAATGAGCTCGATTGATCGAATTGAGTCATTTTGGTTTTCAGCGTTTTTTATTTCATTTTGAATATTATTGATTTTATTTTTATAATATTCATGTTTCAATAATTTTATAAAATTATTTATTTCGGCTATAATGATTTCATCACTTTGTTTTAACAAATCATCATATTTGATATTATTAATATATAAATTATCAATAATTTCTTTATTTTGAGGATCAATATTTTGATCATTAATGACTTCGATACCCTTCTCTTTTATTAAAAGCAAAATATCTTGAAATTTAAAATTAAAAAATTCAATATTGTCTAAAATAATATTTTTTAACATTAATGGTTTTTGAATAAAAGTGGACAAAATGACTTCCGATAATGTTTCGGATTTGGTTTTTAATAACGATGAATGGTCACTATCAAAATTGTTTTGTTTGGGTTTTAAATAAATATCTTCGGTTTCTTCGGGGTTAATTTTTTTAAAGGTTTCTTCAATAGCGCTTAAATTTATGTCTAGTATGTCGGCTAGTTTATTTAAATAGTGAGATATTTGAATCAAATCTTTTTCTCATTTTAATTTTGGCAAAAAATAATTTAAAAATTCATTTTTACCAGCAATATTATTGGTATTAAACATATTTAAGCCATGATCAATATAAAAATCCATGACTGGTAGACTTTGGTCGATTTTTTCGGGTAATTTATTAGGTAAAATATTAACAAAATCCGAAATGTCTTTAGCTTCAGTGATATTTAAAATTTTAATTTGAAAGCCAAGAGATAGGGCTAATTTTATATTTCGTTCAGTGGCCATTTTTCCAGCTTCATCATTGTCGTAAGCAAGAATGATTTTATCGCAAATACGTTTAAGTAAAGTTAGTTGATCAATAGTTAAAGCTGTACCTAAACTGGCAACTATATTTTTTATACTATCTAAATAAGCGGATAAAAAATCCATAGTACCTTCTACTATTACAGCTTCGTTTTGTTGAGCGATATATTTTTTGGTAACA
The DNA here is from genome assembly GCA_022709715.1 of Patescibacteria group bacterium. Lineage (GTDB taxonomy): Bacteria > Patescibacteriota > Minisyncoccia > UBA6257 > JAKLIH01 > JAKLIH01. The sequence goes on from JAKLIH010000007.1 coordinate 16,002, forward strand.
TTTAAACCATAAAGTATTTTTCCTTTTTCATATACTTTGGTTTGAGGTGAATTGACATATTTGCCAGTTTCGTCAATATTTTTTATGGTTTTAAGAGGCGATGATCCTTCAAAAATTCTGCCAGTGAAAGCTACTGGTTCATTTGAATTATTAAAAATTGGAAACATAATGCGAGATCGAAAACGATCATATAAATTGTTGCCTGATGGTTTACTGGTGTTTTGAATGAATAAACCAGTTTCAAATAAGTCTTTTGAGGTGTAACCTTTATCAATTAAATAATTTAAAGCTTCATTTCAATTATCATTGCTAAAACCAATTTTAAATTCATTAATGATTTCTTCAGTTAAACCGCGTTTAATTAAATAATCTTTAACATTGGAATTTTTATTTAAATTGGTTTTATATAGTTCAATTACATCTGAAAAAATATTATAAATGGTTTTGTTTTGAGAACTTACTTGATTATCAAACCGAGGCAATTTAACACCGGCTTTATCAGCTAAAATTTTTAAAGCGGTAATAAAATCAACATTTTCAATATTCATAACAAATGTAAATATATCGCCAGTTTTTAAACAACCAAAACAATGTCAAATTTGACGTTGAGGAGATACAAAAAAAGACGGTGTTTTTTCATTATGAAAGGGACAGCAAGCTTTGTAATTAGTGCCAGCTTTTTGCAGTTGAATATAATTAGATAAAACATCAACGATGTTTAATTTGGATTTTATTTCTTCTTTGGCGTCAAATTCCATAGTTAATATTTAAAATAAATTTGAATTAAAGAAAAAATTTTGGGTATAAATATAATACCGCCAATAATGCCAGCCCCAATAGAAACGATGGCCACGCCACCAGCAATTAAATCTTTAATATTTCTAACTTTGGCATTAATTTCGGGATGAAATAAATCTAAAAAATGTTCTAAACTAGTATTAAATAATTCTAAAGAAATAACAGCTGTAATTAACATGATTACAGCTATTCATTCACCAAAAGATATTTTAAAATAAAAACCACAAGCGACAACAACAATGCTAATTAAAGTCATTAAAGTCAAATTTTGTTCTTTACCAAAACAAAATCTTATTCCGTCTCAAGCATATTTTCAACTCATGAAAAAAGATTTTAGGAAGCGATACATTAATTGTTGTTTATTTTTTAAGCGGAGAGGGCGAGATTCGAACTCGCGATACCCTTTCGGATATAACAGTTTTCAAGACTGTCTCCTTCAACCACTCAGACACCTCTCCACTTAAAAAATAATTGATTATTGCCTATTTATTTAGAATTTGCTTCAGAGTCTCCTTCAACTCTCCACATTAACTTTGCGCTAGAATCTATAATCTATATTAAAATAATAAATATTTAATGCGATTATTTATTTTAATGTATCAAGTCGATAGTAAAGTTAGTGTGGGGACTATCGCACTCAGACACTACTTTACTTAAAAAATAATTTAGTTAGACTTTATAAATTAAAAATCCCCTTGTCAAATATTATTAAAAGTGGTTGTTTAATAATAAATTATCGCGATAAAACAGTCATTTTATAGCCGCTTTATGTGATTTAAGAGTAAGGTTATTATACTAAATATGTAATCAAAAGTCAATAGGATAATAAATTAAAAATCAAAAATTAAAAATAAAAAAATAACATTAAAACAAAAGTAAAATAATAAAGTAATTTTATGTCTATGTTGTAAATGATAAATAAATATGTTAAATTATTAATATATTGGAGAGATCGCATAGTGGTCGAGTATGAAGCTTGTTACCAATTTGTTTATTAAAAATAAATACAAATTGCAATCCCTTTTATAGCGGAAAGGTGCAGGAGTGGTTTAACTGGCAGTCCTGGAAAGACTGTGTATCGAAAGGTACCGCGAGTTCGAATCTCGCCCTTTCCGCCATAGAGATGGGAGAAAGCGTGTATACCGAAAGGTATCGAGGGTTCGAATCCCTCTCTCCGCAAATTAGCAAAATCAGGGTTTTGAAGGCTTTTGTCCTCAAAATCCAGATTGGGTAATTTAACCTATGCTTAAAAAATGTTGTTATATAGCTAACAATTATTTTTAAAATTTAATTTTTTATATTAATAATTACCAACCACCCATCGTGCAATTATCATCTACAACTTGTTGAAGGCCCTTATCATTGCCAAAAGTTTGGTCAATGGTGTCTCAATTCATAGTTCCCTTAGGGAATAAACAATTAAGATTAACAGTGCCGTTGATTTTTCTTTGAAAATGACATTTATCATTTTCAATGCCCAAAATAATTATTTCAATAGCTGTTCCATCGGTACCAATTAATTTTCCACTAACTGGCAAACAATTATTCATACGATCCATAAAACAGGATGGATTTTCCATGGTGCCACAATCTAGCATTTCATTAGATGGGATTTGAGTGGTTGTGGTGGTAGTGATATCTCCCTTCTTGTTATTAAACAAAAAGAAACCAATAACAACAACCAAAACTATTACAATAATATATATAATAATATTTTTCATGATTTTAAAATTAATATTTTTTAAAATATTCGACCTTTATTAAAAATATCCTAAAACTAGGATATTTTTTTATTTATATCAATTTGAGTTAAAGCTAAAATGCGTTCTTGAATGGGGGGATGAGTTAACCAAATTTTATTAAATCAAGTTGTTTTTTGCTTAGCTGGATCAGCAATATATAAATTTCGTGTATAATCGTTGATTTTAGCCATTGGCTTTGGATAATTGGATATTTTTTGTAGAGCTGATATTAAACCATCTGGATAGCGGGTTAGTAAAGCGGCCGAAGAGTCAGCCATGAATTCCCTTTTACGAGAAATGGCTAGTTGAATTAAAGTTGCAATAATTGGTGAAAAAATAGCTACACCAATGAAAGCCAACAACATAATGGTTCCGCCGATACCCGATCGATCATCATCTTTTGATCGGTTACTACCAAAATTACCAACTCGCAGGACTATATTTGATAATCAAGTGATAGCAGTTGCTAATATAACAACTAAACTGGCTATTAAAATATCATAATTTTTTATGTGGGATAGTTCATGGGCAATAACCGATTCCAGCTCGGTTTTGTTTAAAACTTGAAGAAGACCGGATGTAACACAAATAATTGAATGTTTAGGATTTCGGCCAGTAGCAAAAGCATTGGGAGATTCATCATTAATAATATAAATTTTTGGCATTGGCAGTCCGCTGGTAATACAAAGATTTTCTACTAAATGATATAAAGCTTGATTGTCATCATGTTTTATTAATTTGGCATTTGACATGGACAAAATAATTTTGTCGGAAAATCAATAACTGACGATTGATGACCCTAAAGCATAAATTAAAGCTAAATAGATATAGGCTTCGTTTTTTGTGTAATAATAAATACAATAACCGAAAACACCAAAGACAATTATAAAAATTGCCATTAATAAATAGGTCTTAATGATATTGTTGTAAACATTATTGTATAAATTCATAAGGCCAAATATTAAATATTAAAATTTAACGGTTACATTTTTGGCTTCTTCCGCTGAAATTTCTAACAATAGTCTTCGTTGATAGTTAAACAATTTAGCAAAAATATTGGTAGGAATAGATTCGATTAAAATATTATAATCTTTAGCAACGTTGTTATAAAAACGACGAGAAGCTTGAATTTTGTTTTCGGTATCGACTAATTCAGTTTGCAGGGCTAAAAAGTTTTGATTGGCTTTTAATTCTGGATAATTTTCAAAAGAAACTAAAATATTGGAAATATTTTTTGATATTTCTTGATTAATTTTATCGCTCTCTTTAAAATCAGAAGTGGCTAAGGCTTGAGAACGGAGTTGGGTAATTTTTTCTAATACTTCTTTTTCATGGCTCACGTAACCTTTAACAGTCTCGACTAAATTAGGTATTAAATCAAAACGACGTTTTAATTGAACATTAATATCGGCGCTGGCTTCATCAACATGATTTTTGGCGCGAATTAATTTATTGTAAATACCAACGACAATTATTACTAGGCCGATTAAAATGAAATATATATACATGTTTATATATTTAACTTTGTTCTTTAAAAATTAAAATAATAATTTTTTGAAGAAAAAGAATATTTATTAAATGTTAACATTTCCATTTTATTTTTAAAAATGGGGAAAATTATTTATTAAGAATTTTTTCTTCGTTATCGACCCAATTTTTATAACGTTTTTTTATTTCGGATTGGTCTTTTTGAATGGCTTCATGGCGTTTGAGCATTTCTTTAGTTATTTTAGTTTTAGCCTGTTTAGAATAATAATTAAAAATAGCTTCAAACAAGGCATCGGTTGATAAGAGCGAACAATGAATTTTGGCTGGGGGTAAACCATTTAATTTTTTTATGACATTTTGCTTACCAATTTTCAGAGCTTCTTTAATGGTTTTACCTTTAGCTAAAGTGGTAATAATTGAAGAAGTAGCAATGGCAGCTACACAACCAAAGGTTTCAAATTTTATATCAGAAATTATCTCCTCGTTTTTTTGATTCTTTTTTATTTTAATATAAATAGCCATGACGTCGCCACAAACAATATTGCCGGCTTTGCCAATGCCATCAGGATTTTTAATTTTACCATAATTTTCGGGATGTTGAAAAATTTCTAAAACTTTTTTTGAATATGACATAACAATAATAGTTAATATTTAAAATTTAATAAAAAATAAATTGTAAAATTATTTAAAAGGCGAAATATTGCGTAGTTTGGTAATAATATCGGGTAAAACTTTTAATAAATAGTTCACATCTTCGTTGGTAGTAAAACGACCAATTGACAAACGAATGGTGCTGTGAGCTTGTTCAGGTTTAAGCCCTAAAGCTAACAAAACATGACTAGGCGATAAGGATAAACTAGCACAAGCTGAAGCCGAAGAAGCACAAATATTATTATTATCTAGTAAATAAACTAAAGCTTCCCCTTCAATAAAATCAAAACGAATGCTAATAATGTTTGGTATTTGAGTGATTGAAGAACCATTAAGATAACAATTGGCCAATTTTGATTGTAAAGTTTTTACAATCTTGGCTTTGAGTTTTGCAGCTTTTTGGCTATCTTGTTTTTGACGCTTGATAGCAATTTCGGCAGCTTTGTAAAAGCCAAAAATAGCTGGTAAATTTACTGTGCTGGAACGAAAGCCAAATTCTTGACCACCACCATGTATCAAAGGTGTGATTTTGGTACCCTTTTTAATATAGAGTAAGCCGGCACCTTTGGGTCCATAAATTTTATGCGAGCTTAGAGTCAATAAGTCGCAACCGATTTTATTTATGTTAACATCGATCTTACCAAAACTTTGAGATGCATCGGTGTGAAAGTAAAGAGGGGTTTCAATATTTCTTTTTTTACGATATTCTTTAATACTACTAATAATTTTACCAATTTTTTCAATTGGTTCAATAACACCAATTTCATTGTTTACATGCATAATTGAAATCAGAACGGTTGAATCTTTAATTAGAGATGTTAATTCGTCTAAATTGACAATGCCGTTTCTGTCAACTGATACGTAATCAACTTTATAACCAGATTTTTCCAATCAATGACTACTATTTAAAACACAAGGATGTTCAATGTTGGAAACAATAACTCGTCCGTCTACATTTCGATAAGCATTGGCAATGCCCTTTAAAACAAAATTATTGGATTCACTGGCACTACTAGTAAAAATAATTTCACTAGCGTTAACTTTTAATAATTTTGCAAAACTTTCTCGAGTTTTTTCTAATAAATCTTTTGATTCTTGACCCAAACTATGAATGGACATAGTATTGGCGTAATATTTTTCAAAAACCGTAAACATTGATTTAAAAACTAATGGATCAATAGGGGTTGAGGCGGCATAATCAAAATAAATTGACTTTTTAGTTTTGAAATCGTTTTGGTTTTTCATTATCATAAAGATTAATCGTTTTTAAAATGACGAAAACCAGTACCAGCCGGTATCAAGCGACTGATAATAATATTGGCTTTTAAGCTTTCTAATTTATCAATTCTAGCTTCGATAGATGATTTAACCAAAATTTGTGAAGTTTCTTGGAACGAGGCAGCCGATAAGAAGCTATCGGAATTAAGAGCAACTCTGGTAATACCTCTTAAAATTGAAACGGCTTTGGCTGGAATTTTATTACTTTTAATGAGTTTGAAATTGGTTTCAATGAAACGACGAATAGTTGTGATTTCGCCAGTGATGAATTCGGAATCACCACTATTTACAATTAATAATTGTGAAAACATTTTCTTAATAATAATTTCAAAATGTTTTTCATGAATTTCACTACCAGCTAATTGATAAACTCGGCCACATTCTTTTTTAATATAGTCTTGAGTGGCTTTAATGCCAGCTAATTTAAATAATTTTTTAAGATTAGCTGTGCCAGAAGTTAAAATTTGGCCAACTGATATTTTATCTCCCTTGCTAACTAAGATATTTTTTCCAACCGGGATAAGATAAGTAAAAGATTCGCCGGATTGTAAAACTTGCTGAACTTTATTTTTACGATTTCCCTTTTTGTAACCAGGATTTTTTATCTTGTCATCAATAATAATCTTTAATTGAATTTCTTCGTTGGGATTAAAAACAACATCATGGACTCGACCGGAAACTTCAGAAATAAGAGCTTCGTTTTTAGGATTACGACATTCTATTAATAATTCGATATATGGAAGACCAGTAGTAGTAATATCGGCTGTACCAGCTACACCACCACTATGAAAACTTTTAAGAGTAAGCTGAGTACCGGGTTCACCAATAGATTGAGCAGCAATAATACCAACGGCTTCGCCTTTATTAATTAATTTTCAATTGGCTAAATCAGCACCATAACATTTTTGACAAATTCCAGAAACATTTAAGCAAGAAAGTGGAGAAAAAACATTAACAGTATTGATTTTGTCATCTTTTTCTATTTGATCGGCTAGAGATCTAGTTAATAATGTATTCTTTTTTATTTTGCTACCATCATTTAAGACAATATCTTTGGCTAAAACTCGGCCAGCAATTCTTTTGGCAAAAGGTTGAACTAATTCTTCGTTAACCAAACGATTAATTTCTGTGCCCTTTTCATCACCACAATCATCATTAAGAACAACTACATCCTGACTAACATCAACTAGACGACGAGTTAAATAACCAGCACTAGAAGTACGAAGGGCTGTATCGACTAAACCTTTACGAGCACCAGGCGTAACATTAAAATAATCAAGCGGTGAATAACCAGATTTATAAGAAGATAAAATTGGAGCTTCAATAATTTCACCGGAAGCATTATAAATTAAACCCTTGATACCTAACATTTGGTTGGCTAAATCTCAAGAACCACGAGCTTTGGAATTAATACAAATGCTTACTGGACTTTCAGCTTTAAAATTAGCTTGAACGGCTTGACTAATTTCTTTTTTAATATCTTCTCATAACTCTAAGAGTTTTTGTTTCTTTTCTAAATCACTTAATAAACCTTCATCGTATTGTTCATAAATTAATTGATTTTTGGCTAAACCTTTTTCAAGAATTTGGAATTTTTCTTTAGGTTCAATTAAATCGTGTAACCCTCAAGAGATTCCGGAAAAACCAGAATATTTAAAACCAATATCTTTTATGCTGTCTAAAACATTGGTAGAAATTTCAAAACCATAATCATAAATTAATTTATTTACAATTTGACGCATTTCGAAATCATTGATAGCGACATTTTGATATGGAAAATCAATTGGTAAAATATTATTAAAAATAATTCTGCCAACAGTAGTTTCGCTGGATTGGTTGTTTTTTAATATTTTTACAAAAATTTTGGCTTGCAAATCAATCTTTTTATTTTCAAAAGCTAGTAAGGCTTCGGTATCACTTGAAAACTTTTTGTTTTCACCAAGTTTATTATCAAACATGGCAGTTAATCAATAACAACCTAAAATGACGTCTTTGGTTGGACGCATAGAAATTTCACCGTTGGTTGGTACTAATAAATTTTTAGTAGCACTCATGCGATCAGCACATTCTTGTTGAGCTTCTTTGGATAACGGTAAATGAACTGACATTTGATCACCATCAAAATCAGCATTAAAAGGAGTACAAACCAATGGATGAATTTTAATAGCTAAACCTTCAGTTAAAACTGGTTGAAAAGCTTGAATACTTAAACGATGAAGAGTTGGAGCACGATTTAACAAAACTTGTTTATTTTGGATAACTTCATCTAAAATGGCTCAAACTTCATCAGTTTTATCATCAATTAAACGATTGGCAGTAGCAGTGCTATAAGCGATTTCTTTGGCTAAAAGTTGATGAATAATAAATGGTCTAAACAATTCTAAAGCAATATTTTTAGGCAAACCACATTCACTCATTTTGAGTTGAGGGCCAACCACAATAACTGAACGGCCGGAATAGTCAACTCTTTTACCAAGTAAATTTTGTCGAAAACGACCTTGTTTTCCTTTTAAAACATCGGCTAAAGATCGATAAGGTCTCTTTTGAGATTTTTGAATAGCTTTGGTTTTTCGTAAATTACTATCGAACAAAGAATCAACAGCTTCTTGCAACATTCTTTTTTCGTTTTTAACAATAACTAATGGTGCGCCAGAATCAATTAATTTTTTTAAACGATTGTTACGAGTAATAATACGACGATAAAGATCGTTTAAATCGGACGAAGCATAGCGACCACCATCTAATGGTACCATAGGACGTAAATCAGGTGGAAGAATTGGTAAATTTTTTACAAAAATTCATTCGGGTTTTACGCCAGATTTTATAAAAGCTTTAATAACCTTTAAACGTTTTAAGTTTCGAGGAAGTTGAGAAGCATTACCTTTTTTATTTTTTTCTTCAATATCTTTTTGTTCCTTTTTTAAATCAATTTTTTCCAAGAATTTTAAAATTGGTTCGGATCCGGTATCGGCTTCGAAAACATCGCTATATTTTTTGATTAATGAAAAATAATCTTTTTCATTTAAAATTTGTCTAACCCTTAATAATTTAAGTTCAAGTAATGATTGTTTATAATTTTGAACAATCTCGGATTTTTCATCAACGGTAGCATTTTTTAATTTAGCTTTGTAAGCTAGCTCAATTTGTCTTTGGAATTCATCTTTCTTGTCTTGATCAACTTTAGTAATAACAAAAGCATTGTAATAAACGATTTGCTCAAGGCCTGAACTTGGCATATCGAGTAATAATTCTAAGACATAAGGAGGAGTTTTTAAATATCAAATATGACAAATAGGAATGCATAAATTAATATGTCCCATTCAATTGCGTCGAACATCGGATCGAGTGATAGTTACACCACAACGATCACAAATAATGTCTTTGTAGCGAATACCGCGATATTTACCGCAAGAACATTTATAATCTTTGACTGGACCAAAAATTGATTCGCAAAAAAGACCACCCTTTTCTGGTTTTTGAGTGCGATAATTAATGGTTTCTGGCTCTAATACTTCACCACGAGATCAATTGATGATATCATCGGGCGAAGCCAATTTTATTTGTACATAATCAATATCGTTGGATGTGTTATGTAAATTATCATGTAAAAATTCAGGCATGATTTTTATTTTAGTACCCTTAAATTAAGGGCGATAATTTATTAAGAAAAATGAATTTATTGAGTTTCGGTTTCTTCACGCTTAATCATTTTGGTTTCAATATTAAGGCAGAGAGATTTTAATTCATTGACAATAACATTAAAGGCGGCTGGCACAGTTGGATTTTTGATATCTTCGCCCTTGATGATTGAGCTATAGGCCTCGCGACGACTAATAATATCATCGGATTTGATAGTTAACATTTCTTGTAAAGCTTTGGATGCACCATAAGCCTCAAGAGCTCAAACTTCCATTTCTCCAAATCTCTGGCCACCAAAATGAGCACGACCTTTTAATGGTTGTTGAGTAACTAAAGCATAAGGTCCAACCGATCGAGCATGAATTTTATCTTTAACCATGTGGACAAGTTTCATGACGTAGAGTTTTCCAACTGTAACTTTTTGAGTGAATTTTTCACCAGTGCGACCATCAAATAAATCAAATTTACCTTCGGGCGGTAGATCGGCTTTTTTAAATTCATCCACAATTTCACCTTCGGTAGCATTGTCAAATGAAGGCACAACGGCTTGGTAATTTAATTTTTCGGCGGCAAGTCCTAAAGAGGCCTCAAAAATTTGACCCAAATTCATACGATTAGGTAATGATAAAGCGTTAATAATTATATCAACGGGTGTGCCATCTTCTAAAAATGGCATATCTTCTTCGGGAGCAATGTAACTAATAATACCCTTATTACCATGACGACCAGCTAATTTATCGCCAACAGTAATTTTTCTTAATTCCGCAACTTCAACAAAAACTTTTTTGATTACGCCCACTCCCAATTGGTCACCACTTTTTCTGGATAAGATGCGGTTACGGATAATTCTACCTTCACGACCGTGAGGTAATGTTAAAGATGTGTTTTTAACATCTTTGGCTTCTTCACCAAAAATAGCTTGCATTAATCTTTCTTCAGGAGTTAATTCAATTTCACCTTTTGGCGAAACTTTACCAACTAAAATATCTCCACTTTTGACTTCAGCCCCAATACGAATAATACCTTCTTCATCGAGATCTTTTAATAATTTTTCGGAAACATTAGGGATGTCATTGGTGGTTTGCTCAGGCCCAAGTTTGGTTTCGCGTTGTTCAGATTCAAACTCTTCGATATAAATGGAAGTAAAAATATCTTGTTTTAACAATTTTTCCGAAATAATAATAGCATCTTCAAAAGTATAACCATATCAAGGCATATAAGCAACAGTTAAATTTGAGCCTAAAGCTAGTTGACCGTTAATGGATGAAGAGTTATCGCACAAAGGTTGATTCTTTTTTATTTTTTGCCCTTTAGTAACAATCGGAGTTTGTTTTAAATAAGTATTTTGATTGGTGCGAATAAATGAATAAAGATTATATTCATGTTTCTTGCCTTCTTTATCTTCAACTATGATGTGTCGATTATCAACTTCAACAACTGTGCCGTCAGTTTTAGATAAAATTAATTGTCCAGAATCTTTAACAACTTGTTCTTCAAGTCCGGTTACAACTAATGGTGATTCGCGTTTTACGCAAGGCACAGCTTGGCGTTGCATGATAGAACCCATTAAAGATCTATGAGTTTCATCACGTTCAATAAATGGAATCAAAGCACTAGCGGGTGATAAAATTTGATAAGAACTAACATCAACAAAATCTAGTTCTTTAGGAGCAATTTTTAAAGTATTAGCATAAATTCTGGCATCAACTAATTCATCAGTAATTTTACCAGTTTTATCATAATTTACACAAGCATGAGTAATTTTATATTTTTCTTCATCAAGCGCGTTTAATCAAACTAATTCATCGGTAATTTTACCGTTTTTAACACGAAAATAAGGTGTTTCTACAAAACCAAGTTCATTGACTCTAGCATAACAACTTAATTCATTAACTAAACCAACATTGGAACCTTCAGGAGTGTTAATAGGACAAATTCTACCATAATGAGAAGAGTTAATATCACGAATTTCAACACCACTTTTGGCTTTGAGTTTAATACCACCAGGACCAGTACCAGTTAAACGACGTTTGTGTTCAAGTTCAGCTAAAACATTGGTTTGTTCCATGAATTGAGAAAGAGGTGATGTATTTAAAAATTCTTGATTGATGGCAGTAGTAATAATACGAGGATTGATTAATTGAGCGGGAGTTAAAGTGCTGGGGTCAAGAGAAGTCATACGATCTTGGATAATACGTCGCAAACGAGTTAAAGCGATATAAAATTTATTTTGAAGTAATTCACCGGTTGAACGAATACGACGATTACCTAAGTGATCAATATTATCACCAATAGCATTTTGATCATTATTCATTCTGATTAATTCATGTAAAGCTTCCACTATATCTTCTTTGCGTAAAATACGATTTTCTTTTTGGTTGATATCTAAATCTTGATTTAATCTTTGATTCATTTTAAAACGACCAACTTTGTCTAAGTCGTATCTTTCAAACTTTTTAAATAAATTCATAAAATAAGAAGTGGCATTATCAATGGCAACGGGCTCACCCGGTTTCATTTTGCGATAAATTTCAAGCAAGGCCTCATTTTGATCAGCGGTATAATCTTTTTTCAAAGTTTCGTCTATAAAACTTAATGGGCCATTATCAACATCAGCAAATAATTTTTTAATTTCAGTATTGCTTTCAACACCGAAAGCCTTGAGAATAATAGTGGCCATGACTTTTTTCTTGCGATCAATCTTGGCCGATATATAGCCATCATTTTCGGTATTAAACTCTAATCAAGCGCCACGATGAGGAGTAACGGCAGCTTTAATACGATTTTCGCCAGCATTGTTTTTGCCAACAGTAAAAATTGTTCCCGGGGATTTAATTAATTGAGAAACAATGGCACGTTCGTTACCATTAACAATAAAAGTTCCAGTTTCAGTTAAAATTGGAATGTCACCAAAATAAACTTCTTGATCTTTTTTCTCGCCAGTTCTTTTATTAACTAATCGTAAAGTTACACGTAAAGCCGCGTTATAATTTAAATCTTTTTCTCTAGCTTTTTCAGCCGAAAACTTCGGTTCTTCTAAATAATAGTCAATAAATTCTAAGCTAAGTTCCTTATCACTATAATCGGAAATCGGAAAAACATCGTTAAAGGAATCCTTGATACCTTTTTTAATAAAATTATCGTAACTTTGGCGTTGAAATTCTAATAAAGAATCGGGTGGTATAACTAAATGATGTTTGCCAAAATAACGTTTTGGTAATGGTTTGGTTTGATGTGAATCCATGACAAAAGTTTAATTTTATTAAAATAGTATCGTTTTTTCTAATAACCCTGATAGCTATTTATGATTATAGCTTTTAAATACAGCAAAAAAACACCTTTTGGACAAAAAGGCCTACAAGTTTGTTATGCATTTATAACCCCTGTGTGAATAATAATTTTGCAAAATTTAAATATTTTTTATTGTCTTGATAACCTTCAAAATAATAGACACAATACGCTCGCTAGTTTGACTAGTTGTCTCGTGTTTTTGATAGATTATATCAAGGTTTTTGATATCAGAAACTTTGACTTGATTAACTTTAATTATATCACATTTTAGAAAATTGTCAATAGCATGAAGAGCCCCCTCTTTAGAAATGGGTAAAATCATAGTTTTTAGAATTTGTTTTTCGGTAAAGCTAATTTTAAGATCCATAATATTATAATGGGTTTTCAATTATCAATTTGGCTAAATAAAGTGTAATTTCAAAAATTACAGCAATAAAATTTTTATTAATTTAATTAAGGGTAAATTTTATAGAAAAATAATAATTATCGTTATCACTAGACATGGAATCCAAGGGAGACGTAATATTAGAAAAGTTTTTAGTATTTGAAAGATCGTCTTTAAATTGGCCAATGACAACTTGGGATGGACTGCTACCCTGCAGTGTTACATTTTTGGATTCATTGCTGATATAAATATTTAAAAGATTGATTTGATTCTTTTTAGCTAAATCATGAACAAAATCAATTTTGCTTTCTCAATCGGTTTTTTTATTAGCAATGTTTAAAAATCTAACGACTGAATTATTAAAATTAGTACTTTGGGATTCTAAAAATGATATCTTTTCATTTAATATTTTTTGATCACCGCTAATTAATTGGTTTTGCTCAGTAAGAGATATTTTTAATGGTTCGAAGAAAACATTTAGCAATCCATAAAAAATTAAAGCCAATGATACAAAAATAGTAGCACTAATTTTTGTTCACATGGATATATAATTGACAATTTTATTTTGAATATAATCTTTTTCTGTGCCAGTTTGCATTAAACTGACAAAGGTATCATGCTCGCGAGGAATAGTACCGCGAATGGCTGTGCCCATAACACTATATCATTCTTCGGAAATTTTAATTATTTTATCATTTTTTAAAGTGGCGACTTCCAGGCCAAGTGAAGTGATTAAAGAATTGGTTATTTCCGTTTTAATAGCTGGGATGATTGAAAACAAGAAAAATTTTTTCAAACAAGTGTTTTGGCGAGCTTGACAAAAATTAACAACTTGGCCAACTTTTTTGTTAAGAAAAATTAGAAAATCACGATTGGATAAATTGCTGTTTAAATCATATTTGGCCACTTCACTTAAAGTGCTAAAATCATAAAAAACCAAAACATTATTTTGGGCTACTATTAAATCAATACCATCGCGATCAATATTAATAACTAAGTATTGATCGGTTTCGGTGGTAAAAGTTTTTAAAAATCTTAATAATCCTAAGGCTGGTTTTTCAACAGCAATAACTTTAAAACCAGCTTTATTTAAACAATAAATATATTTTTCAATATTTAATTTATCACCAACCGCACTAAAAATGGTTTCGTTGTTGGTGTTGCTATTAACACTCATTGATTCTCAATCTAGAAAAGAGTTTTCAAGTGGAATGGGAGAACGTAATCTTAAATTTAATTTTACTGCTTCTTCAAAACTTGATTTATCGGATAATTTGGGAATGGTTAAAATGCTAGTAAAGAAATTTTGAGACGGTAGTGATAAAATAACATAAGGCGAAGATCGATGTTTTGAATTGATGGCTTTTTTAATATCAATTAAAGTTTTAATGAGAGATTGCTCATTTTGAACATAGCCATTATTAATAGTGTTATTTTCTAGCGGTAAAATGGCTGAGGTTTTGATATTAAAACTTCCTTGATTAGAAAAATAGAAAGCTTTGATAACTTTATTATTAATTTCAACAGCTCCAATTTCTTCAGTTGGATCTAATAATCTTTTAATTTTTTCAATATTAATTTTTGATTGAAATTTCATATAATTATTGAGTTAAATTATAAGTAATTAATGGTTCGCTACTATTTTTTAAATTGGGTCAGTTCATATTTTTACAACTTTCTTTAGAATAGGTATCAAGCAATCCTTCGATTTGAATATCGCTATCACCGGCACTATAAAATATACCAGCTGTGCAACAAGTTTTATTACTGTAAAGATTTAAATATTGATTGGAAGCGGTAATACGTTTAATAACTAAATTATCATAAGCTATTGGTAAATCAACATTATTACAATTGCTCAAAACATCAGCTGAACCAATACTTACAGTTGTTAAAATATTGGATGCTTCATTTTCATAAGTGTCATAAATATCTAAGCTACCGCTAGCAGTATCGCGAGTACGCATAATTAAAATATACTGCATTAATGTGGCGCTGTCAATAGCATTGTTGTGTCTATCTTTGGAAATGTTGTTGTTTAATGTTTCTCATCTTCAAGTGTTATAAGTGAAAATTGAAGTCATGGTTAACAAACTTAAAAAGCCAAGGAGCAAAACAATGGTAATAGTAGCGATTCCCTTTTTAGGTTTTTTATTTAACAAATAAAACATATATATTTAATTTATTTTATAGTAATAGCTTTTTTGGCTAAACTAACATTGCCAAATGAATCAATAACTCGTAAATCATAAACTCCAGTTGAAGCTCCACGTAAATCAAACACACAATTGGTTATTGAATCTTGAGATACAAATGTGCAATTAGTTTTAGTTACAATTGGTAATGATCCAGGTTTGACTAATTCAACTTTTGGATCTTCTAAAAAGTAACTACCGGCAATACTACTAATGGTAAAATCGGTACCAACTGTGCCCTGAGTATGAGAAATAGCGCCTAAAGTTGACTCTCGGTAAGTATTATACTTATAATCTTCAGTTACTGATACACTTTCACCATCAACGATGGCATCAAATTTATATTGAATTATACCTTCAACATTACGATTATCTTGGACTTTATAATTGGAAGTACTGCAAACACTAGCTTGACTTTGACCGCCAGTTTTACAATTGAAACTGATCCAACCAAGATTTTCTGATCAAGCATAACCATCTCACTCACCTGTAGCTTGATCGAGCGTAACTTTATAGTTAGAAGTACCGCAAATGTTACTGCCACTATCACCACCAGTCTTGCAATTGAAACTAACTCAACCAACATTTTCACCCCAAGCATAACCTTCGAGTTCACTAGTAGCTTGGTTTAAAGTAACTTGATAATTCGAATCATTACAAGAATTAGTGGTGCTGCAACTGAAAGAAACTTGATCTTTACCGCTTAAAATAATCGCATTACCACTAAAGTGATTGGTATCAGTGTTAAAAACAATATTGCGCAAGTCTCATCAACCGCTATTATCATTTCAAGCATAATGATTATATAAATCCATTGTAAAATAATTCTTACCAATAGGTGGTATTGGATTAGAAATAACAACTTGAGAAGATGAAACTGGAATAGCATAAAGAGTTGATGAACTATTATAAGCAGGATATCAATAAAAAACATCGCCACTATAATTTCATTTTGAAGCTAACTCGGATTTAACATCAACGCAAGTACAATTTTCAGAATTTTCAGGATCAGGCACTCAATTTTGATGGCAGCCCTCACAACCATTAACGTCATTGCAAGCTATTTCGGTACAATCACAAACTAAACAAGATCCGGCTCCGTCTAAATCACAATTTTTCTGGACTCATTGAAATGAACAATATTGAGTATTGCCAGGTATTAATTTAACGGGTGGATCATTGGGAAAAAGTTTGCCAGGATTTTGCGGAATAATAACTTTTTTAGGAAAATCTAGATCGAGTTCAATGGGACTGATATTGTAACGAACAAGTGTGCTGTTTTGCTTATTGACTAATTTATTTAGATTTAAAACATCACCAAAAATATTGAAAAATACAAAAGTCAAAACTCCAAATAAAGCAATATAAATGGTTAGTTCAATGACCGTAAAAGATTTAAATGATTTTTTAAAATTTTTATTTTTCATATCTATGTTTTTAATATTTCCCCCTCTTTTAAAAGTTGCTAAAGGCACAACTTTTTATTGGAGGAATTTTTATTAAATAGTTTGTAAATCTTTTTTGTTCAGTTATTCTAATTGCGATATTAATCGCCCAACTTTCTAAAAGCTGGGGCCAAGCCCCCTCTTTTAAGAACCATTTATAATTCATAAAGCGGAGTGTTTTTGTTAAAATGTTTTGTAAAAATAACTTGGTTAAGTTTAATTATGTTACTTGCGTCCTTCGGACGCCATGGTCTCTAAAAGAGGGGGCTGATCCCCTTCTTTAGAAATCGCTTTTTATTAATATTTTTGCTTTGCAAAAATATTGCGATTTTAAAGAAGGGGGATTTTTAACTTTTGATTTATATTTTTGATCTTTGATTTTTGATATTTGATTTATTTTATTATTGTATACGGATACTGGCCAAAATTTAATTTGATAGTGTTAACGGTAGCAGTGTTGGCGGCATCTATTTTAACTTTAAATCTAAAAAAATGACAATTATATAATGATTGATTATCGGTTTCTCAACAACTCGAAGTGGAAATTAAGCTACTGGAAGTATTAGAATAATAATAATCACTTGAACAACGTTTCAGATTGGATGGATCTGGCCCTAAATAATTTCAGCTAACTTCTGGTATTTCAATACCATTTTCATCAATAATATCATCAACACAAGCTAATTGAAATTTAACTGGACCATCACTGCCCACTCAGCCCAAAGAAATTAAACCAACTTTTTTAGGAAAATTAAAGGTTGGGGATATAAAATAAGCTTCGGTAGCTTCATTGGTTTTTTCAAAATAACCATCAGCGGTACAAACATCACATGTTCAATCACCCATGCCAGGCGTGCCACTGCAAGTTGTGCAGCCGTTACTATAAAAGTAAGAAATATTTGAAGATGCACAAGTCTCAGCACCAATAATTTCGCGCCCACAAGTGGTATCGCCACAAGCGGAATTATATTTTACGTCGCTACCGGATGAATACCCTTCACCGCCAAAAACAAAACGACCGCAACTATCGCCAACATAACTACTAAATCCGGCTCCTCAAACATTGGTGCCAGCATCAAATTGATAAAATGAATCAACTAACGATACAACTTGTTCATTTTTTAATTGTTGATTGTTAACACCACTACCATATTTAGTGACATTGATGCTTTTTGCTAAAAATGGTTCAAAATTGTTACCGCTAACACTTCTTTCGCATTCAGTGCTATTGATGGGATTGCAATTTAAACATTCTGAACCAATTACTTCGTTACTACCAGCTTTGCAAACGGGTTTAAAATATTGATAATAAGTATAACTATTATCAAAACCGGAATTACTATTAATTTCTTCAATAGTTAAAGCTCGATTATAAATTTTTATTTCATCCATATAACCATCAAAATATTCATTGTTGCTCCCTGAATAACCAATATAAATATCGCCATAACTAACATCACTACTAATACCACCAATATGCTCTCAAGTATTTTTTAATACGCCATTAATATATAATTTTATATCAACGCCATCAAAAGTAACATCAATTTTATATCATTGATCAATTGCTAAATTCGCAGCGTAAGTTTCGGTGTAGCGAGTACCTTCAATTTTAAGAGCCACGCGAATGTCATCATCATATAAACCTAATGCATAATTGCCACTAACATCTTTTCCGATTAAACCTTGATAACCAGAATTAATTTTAGTTAATTTGATATTGGTGCTTAAAGTAATATTAAAAGGATCATGCAATTTAGTATATGAATTGATGCTATCAGTTAAAGTGCCTTTACTACTATAATCACGATGAAATAAAGCACAGGAACCACTAATGCAATTAGTGGAATTATTAATAGCCGAAGCTTTCTCAACTAAAATTGGTATATTATCGACAGTGCTAAAAGTTATAAATCGTGGATTTAAACCAACTTCACTTACACCACTATAAGTGGCTACATTTAAAGCATCATCAAGATGTCAATGGCCCAATAAACCAACATTTTTTTCATAACCATGATAATGATTTAATATTTCATTTTCATCTAAAGCCCGACCATAGATTTTGACTTCATCTAAATAACCATTGAAA
Source organism: Patescibacteria group bacterium (assembly GCA_022709715.1). Taxonomy (GTDB): domain Bacteria; phylum Patescibacteriota; class Minisyncoccia; order UBA6257; family JAKLIH01; genus JAKLIH01. The sequence continues at coordinate 35,006 of JAKLIH010000007.1, forward strand.
GTCATTAAATTATCAGTTTTAAAATAACCAAATTTTAAATTATCAGTAGCTCCCATACTACCAGATAAATCATTAACTTCAATATCTAAAGAACCATTAACATAAAGTTTAATTGAAGATCCATCATAAGTGGCTGCAATGTGATATCATTGTAATGGAATTAAATCGGATAAACCAACTAAATTTATGGTTTCGCTACCGATTTTTCAATTGATAACGGCTTTACCGCCAAATGTACCGAAATAATTATCATCACCCCTTGACATAAAAGCTGTTGAATTTTGAGGTGTAAAACTATAAACTCAAGCTTCTCAAGTAGTTTTATCTTTAGCTTTTGAATTTAATTCGCTAATGGTTGGAAACGAAATTGTGCCAGCAGCATTAATTGGATTTTGAAAAAGAATACAATTGTTGGAAACACATTGACCTTTAGGAGTATCAATAATTGTTGGATTAACACAATTTTCGCCTAGACATGAAATTGTGCCACGTCTATCATTGCCGCCTTTGTCATCAACTACAAAAGAGCTACTACTAGGGATAGCGTCAAGCGATCAATAATAAATGTAATCATCGTTAAAGAAATGAATTTTTTCTTGATTAAGAAAAGCTGTGGTATTATCGGCTGATATATAATTTAAATAAGTATAACTCATATGACTACCTTGATAACCAAAATAATTATTGGTAGCATAATCATCGATAATTTTATGATCGGTTAAAAAATAAGCTAAGTTGCGATCATTGATAGCTTTTTGACCGGTGTTTACTTCATAGGCAAAAGCCCTTTGTTTATAATTTGAAAATTGGTTAGTGATAAAAGATATATTAACGATAAAAATAGATAAAAAGAAAACTGCTAAAGCGATACCAATAATTAGCTCGATTAAGGCTTGAGATTTTTTTGGTTTTTTACAACTCAATATCATAAATAAAATTAATTATTAACTGAAATAAGTATAGCGGTTTTTATAATAAAATACAATCAACTTTATTCGCAAGAACAGGCTTCTCCGGTTTGGGCATCAACCGGTGTAAACGATGAACAATAATCAGTAACTTCACCTTCAAAAGCACAACTGTTATTATAGACAATATTATTTATACAACTAAAAACTTGTAAACAAAGTTCAGGATTTTCTACGTTTTGTTGAATGTAGGCCTCAGGTTTACACTCATATTGAGTCTTACTGGTGTTAATAAAAACTTTTTTATCAAAATCGGCGAATTTAGAATTAATATCGATTTCAAAAACTTCATTACAAACTAATCCATCATCATCACATAAATATTCTAAGCCACCAGTATTAGCACTAGGATCAATGGCTAATTTATAATTGACATCAGCGCAAAATCTTAATTCTAAAGTTTCGCCTAAATCTAAATTGGAAAAATATACATAAGTGGGTAAATGAAAAGTTTCAATAACTTCAGTGCCACTTAAAGATTTTCGGAATGAATAATAATAAGAATTATTATCACTGTCGCGGGTAAAGCCAATACCATAATAAGTTTGATTTTCGGCTGACATGCCTGGAACACCAAAAACTTTATTTTGATTTTGAACTTTTTTAAAAAATTGGACAATATCACTACCGACTGTAGCTACGGCAGTTTTGGCAACGCCATTTAATAAAAAATCAATACTAAAAAATGAAATAGTAGCTAACAATACTATCACTATAGCTGTTTCGACTAAAGTGAAAGCCATTTTTGATTTATAAATTTTTAGCATAAATATATTTTAAAGTAATTATTAAACTAGTAGTTAAAATTTATATACTACCCATCATTTGATACATTGGCAAGATAACGGAAACGGCTATACCACCAATGGCAGCACCCATAAAAATTAACATAACTGGTTCAATCAATGCTACCAATGATTTTAAACTGGCTTCAATTTCTTTTTCGTAAAAGTCCGACATAGTGGCTAAAATTTCATCAATATGGCCGGCTTTTTCGCCAATTGCTAATAAATTGCTTAAATATCTTGGAAATGATTTTTCTTGACGAAAAGCTTCGCCAACGGTTAAACCTTGAGTTAAATAGGTGGCCACATTAGATAACGATATTCTAAAAATGTCTTCACCAACTGATTCACTAGTAATTTTTAAACTTTCTACTAGTGGCATGCCGGCTTTGATTAAACTTGATAAAGTGCCGGTTAAACGTTGCAAGGCCATTTTATTTAAAAAATTGCGAATGGGTGGAATTAAACGAATAAATTTATTGAATTGTTTTTTACCAATATCAGTTTTAAAAAAATAAAATCCTAAAACAATTGGTACACCAAAAAATGTTGCTAAAACGGGAACCATGTGGGCATTAAAATATGTGCTAACTGAAAATAACATTTTGGTAAAAGCAGGTAATTTTAAACCGGCTTCCGTAAAAGATGCGCCCATTTTAGGCAGTAAAAATATCATTAAAAATACCATTAAAACCAACATTAAAGATAATAATAAAACTGGATAAGTGAGGGCAGAAATAATTTTCCCTCTCAAATCTTTATCTTTCTCTAAATTAATAGAAATTTTTTCTAAAGTGATTTGCAGAGTACCAGATTTTTCACCAGCTTTTATTAAATTGATAGTTACATAGGAAAAAACTTTTTTATTTTGTTCAAAAGTAATATAAAATGGGCTACCCTTTTCTAAATTGGAGCGAGATTGAAGTAAAAAATTTTTAACTGGGCCCTTGTCATAATCTTGCATTAAAACATCAACGGCTTTTAAAATATCAGTGCCAACTTTTAACATCAAGCCTAAATATTTAAATAAAAATATTTGTTCCATTAAAGAAATACGGCGTTGAAACAAAGTTAAGCTTTTCGCCTGAGCTTTTAAATTAATTGGAACAACTTTAATAGGTTTTAATTGTTGATTGTTTAAAAATTTTAAAACGTCTTCAAGAGTTGGCATATCGATGTCACCCTCAACATAAACATTTCTTGTGTCAAATGCGGTGTAGTGAAAAAGCATATACAAAAAATTTAATTCTTAAATTTTTAAAGTTTCAAAAATAGAAATAGAAAAGAAAAACAATGGTAAAGTAATAGTAAAGCAATAGTAAGACAGTGGTAAGACAGTAGCAAGACGGTAGTAAAACAATTGCAAAGAGTAAGTAGAAATTAGTAATTAGTAATTGAATATTATAATGTATTAGATCATTACTACTTGCTAATCGCTATTTACTATTTACCAATTACTCTTTTAATTTTTTATTTTTTATCTTTAATCTTTGATTTTATTGTTGGTACTTTTCTTTCGTTTGATTATATATTTCTGAAACTTCATTTGCACTTAATGCTCGATTATATATACGGACACCGTCAAGATAACCTTTCATAAAATAGTTATTAGTGTTATGAGAGCCAATATATTTTGCTCTTAAAGTATCTGGAAATAAAGGAGTGGTTAAATTGTTACTTGTATAAAACAATGCTCCGTTTCTATAAAATTTCGCATTGTTATTATTGTAATCTACTATAGCGGTTGCTAAAATTCATTGACCATCATAATTAAGAAAGAAATTATTAGATCCAGCAGTAGTAAAAACACTACCATTTGAATATCTTCACGCTAAATCGTTTGTACCTGTCACTCTACGATACCAAATAGCTCCAAGACTTTGAACTTCACTATTATCACCTACAATAGTCTGATTAAAGCTCTGACTCGTACAATTTACCCAAGCAGATATAGTAAGTACTCCAGTGTTAGGTATAGCAAATGCAGGTGTAACAACATAATCATTAGTACCATCAAAGTATAGATTTCTTTCTCCATAAGATGTAGTAGTTTGTACTGGCCCATTAGTAAGAGTCCCATTATATCCATGTCCAGAATAATCATAGGCAGTATTTCCTGATGTTTCATCAAACTTTCAATGACCAACTAAGTTAGTATCTCTAGACAATGGTGTATTTCAAGATCTATTAGGACTACCTACAGTAAAGGCTCCAGTGAGTGAATCATCATCATTGATGGAATTAGTATTGGGATTCTTAAGTAGAGCTGTAACTTCATAGGATCCACCGGAATAGTAGGTATAGAAGTAAGTAGTATC
>JAKLIH010000070.1 GCA_022709715.1 Patescibacteria group bacterium
GTGGTAGTAGTTTCTTCTGCTTGATCATTTGAATTTTGACTAGTCGTTACACCAACCTTTGGTTGGTCATCGGGGGTTGCTTCGCTAGTCAAATCATCAATGGACGCTAATAATAATCTTGGTCAATTAAGTCAAAAGGCAAAATTTTTACGAAGTCAAGTACTCGCTCCTTCGCTACTGCTTGATTCACTCGAGCTACTATCATTTGGGCTTGATGAAGAAGAATCGGATGAAGAACTGCTATCACTTGAACTTGATTGAAAACTATCAGACGAACTAGTGTTAGAATCAGAAGATGCATCATTACTACTTTCTGAAGTTTGATCTGCTTGGACGGTTTCACTATCATTTGATGCGTCAGTGGATGTGCCGTCAACTGTTTCCGTTGGTGTTGCATCAGTATTTTCTTGATCATTTGAATTTTGGCCTGCCTCCACACCAACCTCTGGTTGGTCGTTAGGGGTAGTTGTAGTGGTTTCTTCTTGATCGTTGCCTGCCCCCACACCAACCTTCGGTTGGTTGTCGGGGGCGATCGTGGCGGTTGTAGTTGCTTCTAAAATCACTGTTTGATTATAATTGACTTCAACAATGTTTTCCTCTAATTCAAGTTTATTTTTATAAATCTTTTTAGTTTTAGTTTGTTCTTTTGGAATAGTAATAACAATATCTTGATCAAAATCTTGAAATTCATCAAATTGAGTAAATAATTTATTTTCTACTTCAGATACATTATCATTAATAATAGCTTCT
>JAKLIH010000071.1 GCA_022709715.1 Patescibacteria group bacterium
CTACTGTTTTCAACTATAACATCAGTAGCTATAATTGTTTTACCGGTGATTTTTGAACCAGTTATGAGTGCGGATTTATCCACAGAAACAGTTTCTGAAACAACATTATTATTGTTTAAAATACGTTTTAAATTATTTATTATACTACTTTTAAAACTCATTTTTAATCAAATAAATTAAGCAATTTTAAATCATTTTGTGCTGAAACATCTTTACTAAATTGAGCCTTGTTTTTAATACTTTTTCTTAAATCTTCCGAAAATTGTAAAGAATTAACATCCAAATATACAGCCTTTTGAGCTGAAATTAAATCCTGGAAAGATAATTTACCAATCTCATTTAACAAAACAGTAAAAACATTAAATAAATAAGCTTCAATGGCTGTTCCTGAAAAATGAGTGATATGCAATAATGCATTCGATAGTATTAAAGGTAACGGATCGTTTGTTGCCGCATCGATAGTTACCAAATGTAATATTTGTTTATTTTTCAAATACATTTTTATTGCATCCATTTCGTTCAATTGTCTTGGGTGCAATCTGATAAACCAAGGAATAGGATTCTCCTTTATAAAATTGATTATTGACTCGGGAAACAGTTGCTCCATCGTAAGTGGACTTGGCTGTAAAGAATAAAGTATATAATCCGTAAAGAAATAGTTTTTTTCCTTTGTCTTCCAATAGTCAATCCATGGATTTCCAATCACTTTAACAGTATAGTTTTTATTGCTATTTGTCCATTCT
>JAKLIH010000072.1 GCA_022709715.1 Patescibacteria group bacterium
CTGAAAAATTCAGAAATAATTTCAGAAATCTTGACGGTAATTATTATAGTTTTATTAATACAAATGAAGAGTTTCAAGAATTTCTAAAAAATGATTTTATTAAAAATATTTCGAATAAAAATTTATCAGAATATCTATTCTTAAATATAAAATCTTTAATCGAAAAGGATAAAATGTATTTAAAAAGATTAAAAAGAACAATTAATCAAATTAAAATGGGTAATATAACTTTTTCAAAAATCGGTTATACAGTTTATAAAGAGGAAGAAATTAAATTAATGAAAGATTATTTAGATAATGCAGATAATATAGTTTTTGATAAATACCCTATTTATGGAATTATAAATGAAAATGGTCAGTTTATTTTAAGCTTCATAAGAACTGAGAACGGTTATAAAATTATTGAATAGTTTATTTTAAAAATCATACGGGAAAAAGAATAAGCTCTAACTAATAAATTAAAACAGCTGGTAACACAGGTTTTGCAAGATTGCGGGGTTTGGGCTGAATTTAAAGTTGGTTTTGTATCTTTGAGTTCAGTGCTTAATCGAAAGTTTTGGACTTCTTTAGTCCGCAACCTCGCAAAGCCTGATAAAGTCAAACTGTCTAAAAACCTCCTTTCATTTATTTATTATTTTTGAGTAAAAAAGTGCTTATTAATTTTGTATAGTTCGTTGTTTTTCAGTATATTTAACCATGAAATTTATTAACGGAACCAACAGAAACCAACTCCC
>JAKLIH010000073.1:0-98 GCA_022709715.1 Patescibacteria group bacterium
GATGCTGATGGCGATGGATTCGGTTCCAATAATTTAGTAGATTGTGGGGTAACCAATAATTCTGATTGCTATCCAGGTACATTAACTTATGTTGATGC
>JAKLIH010000073.1:198-719 GCA_022709715.1 Patescibacteria group bacterium
GCCCCTTGTGGTCCAGCAAATAACACTGATTGTAACGATAATCAACTTCAATATTTAGATGCTGATGGCGATGGATTTGGTTCCAATAATTTAGTAGATTGTGGGGTAACCAATAATTCTGATTGCTATCCAGGTACATTAACTTATGTTGATGCAGATGGTGACGGTTACGGTAGTACTGTTTTTGCCCCTTGTGGTCCAGCAAATAACACTGATTGTAATGATAATCAATTACAGTATTTAGATGCTGATGGCGATGGATTCGGTTCCAATAATTTAGTAGATTGTGGGGTAACCAATAATTCTGATTGCTATCCAGGTACATTAACTTATGTTGATGCAGATGGTGACGGTTACGGTAGTACTGTTTTTGCTCCTTGTGGTACAGCAAATAACACTGATTGTAATGATAATCAATTACAGTATTTAGATGCAGATGGAGACGGATTCGGTTCCAATAATTTAGTAGATTGTGGGGTAACCAATAATTCTGATTGCTATCCAGGAACATTAACTTATGT
>JAKLIH010000074.1 GCA_022709715.1 Patescibacteria group bacterium
TGATTTAGCTACCAGGGATGTTATGCACGTAGAACTTTACGATCGTGGTGGCACTACTCAGTATGTCAAGACCAAAATTGGCTTCTTTATAACAAATGGTAATTATACAGATAAGGGAAAGCTCATTGGTGAATATTATTTTTGTTTAGATCCTATTGAGTACTATGAACCAAATAAAATCCAAGTCAGCGAAGCCCAGTTTTTTGAAGCTTTAAAAAATCAACAACCTCCACTAACTTAAAAAATTATTTACCCCCGCTCCGGCGGGGGTTTTATTTAATCTATTTTTGTGCTATTATCGGATAAATTAGTGGGAAATATTTTAGTTTTTAGTTTTGGCTTCACTTCCATCTTGCGAATCTGAGGTCTTACTGATACAATTCTAAAGCGTTTTTCGCTACAATTATATTGTTATTAATTTTCCGCGGAAAGCGGATATTTTACAAAAACAAACATATGGCAGACGTCTATAAAAGAAACAAACCGCACGTTAATGTCGGTACTATTGGTCACGTTGATCATGGTAAAACTACCTTAACAGCGGCTATTACAAAAATTCAAGGCAACGCTAAATCATACGCCGATATCGCCAAGGGCGGTACTGTTCGTGATGCTAATAAAATTGTTACTATCGCTATTTCTCACGTTGAATACGAGACTGAAAAAAGACATTACGCTCATATCGACTGTCCAGGTCAT
>JAKLIH010000075.1 GCA_022709715.1 Patescibacteria group bacterium
GAACTAAGCGATATGTTTTATTAATTTTTTTGTAAAAGTAATTTTTAATTAATTTCAGTGTGGGGACTAGTCCCGCTTCGCTCCACACTGATGTGTATTTCAAGATAGATGGAGTTGGCGGTAAGTTTTGTTAAATTAGATTTTAAAAGTAAAATTTAGATTAGTTTCAGTGTGGGGACTCATTTTAAAAAAGTCAAAAACTTTTTTAAAAATCGTATTATTAAAATTTTAATCTCAAAAATCAAAAATTAAATATCAAAGATTAAAATCAAAGGCATGCCCCCACACCAAGTTTACTAATAAATTAGTATTTTAAATTATTAGTATTACTTAGCATTAATGTCAAAATAACTAGTATAAACTTGGTGTGGAGCGAAGCGGGGTCAAAAATCAAAAATAATAATACAATGTTCTAATAAGTTAAATAAATTTCCCATTCACTAATTACTACTTACTTTTTACTACTTACTCTTTTTATTACTAATTTCTACTTACTCTTTACTACTGCTTTACTACTGCTTTACAATTGTCTTACTACTGTCTTACCATTGTATTTCTGCTTGGGTATTGAATATTGAATATTGGAATTTTGTTTTATATCCCTAGATCGGCCATGTGTTCGGCAATGTCGTTGGCATTAGATTCAGTAGCTTTTTTATATTTTTCCCAAGCGTCTTCATCTCAAATTTCTAAACGA
>JAKLIH010000076.1 GCA_022709715.1 Patescibacteria group bacterium
TTTTATAGAAGATTTCTTTTTTTAACAAAACATTCCCTGTATCTAATTGATCACTCCATCTAAAATACTGATAGTTTAAAGGTATTTCAGCCCCAACTACACTTAAGGAAACCCCAGAAGATAAATCAGCTTTAAAAAAATCAAGGCATTTTAAATGTTCTTCTATCCAATTAGGATCAACTAATGAATCATCATCATATAATAAAACATAATCTCCATTTGCTTTTTGAATAGCCGAATTCCTTGCTTTCCACAATGCTTTTTCTTTTTGATGCCAATAGACTAATTTGAAATTCCAACCTTGATAAAAGTCTTCCTGAAAAGGTTCTGTTTGATCCACAACAATGACTTCGAAGTTTTTATAGGTTTGATTCTCTAAGTCTTTAAAAACATCTTTTAAATAAACATAACGATTTAAAGTAGGGATAATAACTGAAACTAATGGTTCTTTTTTTATTAAATCACTTTCAAAAGATTCATATAATTCATAATTTAGAGCTAACTTTAAGAAGTCAACTCGCTTAACTTCTCTGTTTTTAAAATAAGCTTTTAATTCAACAAAGGGATTATGAAAGGTAAATAAACGAATCAACAAAACATATAAAACCCATGCAGAATGATAATTTTTTCTTAAAAAAAGATATTCATCTTGAACTGGCAAATTCACTTTTTTCCAAACGTCAATCCCAGGCTCAT
>JAKLIH010000077.1 GCA_022709715.1 Patescibacteria group bacterium
TTTCATGATTAATCTGCAAACGACATCGTGGCTATTTTTAGTTTTAGCACTTTCTTCACAGAAAGAGCCAGCAAGTTTAAAAGGGATTTCTCAAATTGCTGACGCAATAAATCATTCAGTTCCGACACAGAAAGAAATGGAAAGTTCATTATCGTGGTTACTAAAACAAGGATTAATTATTACAGTTGCTAAAAAATATTCATTGACTGAACGTGGAAATAAAATTTTTATAGCCACTCAAAACGAAACGAACGTGTTACTGAAAATGTGGAGAAGTATTGAGGATAAGTTTAATGAATTAAAAAGTGAAGTTTAATGCTGCGAAGTCAGAGACATTCGCAGAGCTGAGAAATCTCAAAGGACTTCGCAAAGCTCCCGCTTGTTACCAGCTATTTTAGGGAAATCTCGTAAAAAAGAACATTTAAAAAATGGAAAAAATAACTTCGCTCGCATTTTATAATGCTTGGATTGAAAGCGTAAATAATAGAAAAGAACATTTACTTAAAATTTGGAGAAATCCAAAAGAATATACTTTACATATAAAAGGTGATGAAAATTGTCTAATTGAAGAAGTGAGCGAGAAGTTGGATTTGATATGTTATCCAAGAGATTATTATTCAATAGATACAATTCTTTATAAACAAGAAGATTTAGTCCCAAAAATTAAAGATGGAACTTATTGGGTTAGAGATA
>JAKLIH010000078.1 GCA_022709715.1 Patescibacteria group bacterium
GAATAGCTTGTAAAAGGAGTTGAAAACCTAGAATTATTGATAATGTAATTAGCATAATCGTTCCAGTTGGAGCCAGCATATGATTACTTGAAAAATAAATCCATTTTATAATTCCAAATATAATTCCAAAAAGAAATAATGGAACACCAAACAGAATATAAATTGAACCGATATTAAAATCATATAAAAAATACTGCTTTACAATTCTTTTCACAAACAACTTACCTAAATTCCATGAGAAAATAATTGGCATTTTCCATACTTGCATACTTGATTTTTCATCATTATAAATTGCAGGCATAGTTATGTCTTTAATTCTAACTTTAAAATAATACAATTCAGCAATCAAAGAAGCTTCAAAAAAATAGCGGTTCGCAATTTTATCCAAATCTAATTGTTTCAAAACGGATACATTTAATGCAAAATAGCCATTAGTAGGATCAAAAACATTCCAATAGCCCGTTGAAATCTTAATTAGAAAAGACAAAAATAAATTGCCTATTCTTCTAACAAAAGGCATCTTTTTCAAAGCTTTTAAGTCTCTAAATCGATTTCCTTTAGCATATTCAGCTTGATCTTTCAGCAATGAATCAATTAAAACGGGCAAATAACCTAAATCCATTTGATTATCGGCATCAATCTTAACAACAATATCTATGTTTAGTTCAATTGCTTTAACAAAGCCTGTTTT
>JAKLIH010000079.1 GCA_022709715.1 Patescibacteria group bacterium
ATGCTTTAAGATTATTGCAATTACCATTTGAAGCTCAGAAAGCTTTAGACGAAAGTAAGATTAATGAATCTCATGCAAGAGCTTTGCTATTATTGCCTAATATGGAAAAACAAAGAGCTTTGCTAGGAGAAATATTATCAAAACAATTAAGTAGTAGGGAGGCAGAAATTATTGCTAGACAATTCTTAGAAAAACAAAATATTAAAACTGGATCACCAGGTAGGAAAAGATTAGGAGATTCATTCTCGCCTAAAGATTTAGAATTAAGAGAGAAATTGGAAAGCTTGTTTGATGCTAAGGTAATGATAAAAAGAAAAGGGGAGAAGGGAGAAATTAGTATCTATTTTTATTCCGAAGATGAATTTAATGGTTTAGTTGACCGGATGGTACACAGTAGTGAGAAAAATATCAACCAGACAGTAGATAAATTAAATAATTTATAATCTATGAAATTAAACATTAAAAAATGATTTAGTATCTTAATTACTATTTTAATAATAGGTGGTTTTTGATGTTTAACAAGTGCTTCTAATATTGTTGGCCGAGATAAACATGGAGATTCTTTTTTCTTTGTAAAAGATCAGGCTATTAAGGGTTTATTTTTAGGAGCCATTGCTTTTTTTATTCTATCTAAAATTAATTTAAAATTTTTAAGAAAATTTTCTTTTTTGTTTTATAT
>JAKLIH010000008.1:0-20857 GCA_022709715.1 Patescibacteria group bacterium
ATCACTAGTGAAGACGGAAATAGTGTGGATGAATTTATTATTGATAATAGTGCTTTCCAAAACAATCTTGAACCAACCACAGTCATAGACGAGAAGAATGATAGATATGCTTTCGAAGCCAGCAATATTAAACTCGACACCAAACGTCTTAAATCTGGCAATTATATCTTAAGTATTAACTGTTTTGATCCAGTACTCGGTGGTCCAGTCACTGGCATGAGAAAGTTTACCAACGATGAAGAATTTCCGCCTTGGTTAAAACTAACCATTGCCCCTGAAATACGTTGAAGAGAAGTTGTGCCAGTAATAAATAATTAGAAAAATAACGGTAAGATAGTGGTAAAACGGTAGTAAAACCCATCACAACCAAATTTGTATTCAGTATTTCGTATCAATTTTTGATTTTTGAGATTTGACCTTTGATTTTTTATTGGTTGGTGTGGGCCTGCCTACGGTAGGTAAACCTGCCTGCTGGTAGGCAGGGGCTAGCAATTGTAAGACAATAGAAAAAGAAAGAGTAAAAATAAAAAAGTAAAAAGAAAATACCCACCACATCAATCTTTGATTGATGTGGTGGGTAACAGAAATCTAAATTGAATTTGATTTTTTTTATTTTTTGTATTACAATATATATCAGTAGTTTAGGGTTATTTATTTTGATTCTAGAATATTAATTAAATTTGAAAAGGAAGGAGGCACAAGATGCCAGGCAGAGGAACTCCCGGAAGTATTGATGATAAAGGTAAGCAGGGCGGTTTTCGTGAATCAAGAGTAAGTGGGTATCACGAGCATAATGATGGAACAAAAGGTCACGACATTGATATTGTTGATAGAGAGTACAAAGACGGTAGAGTTGTGCGAGAAAGTGGCTCAGTTGCGCGTATCCATACTGTTGGATCGGAACGGCCATCTGATCATGATGACTCACAAGCTGTTAATGAATATCAAGAAAAACAATCAAAAAAGTAAGGACAGTGAAATATCGAAAATGATATTTGTTAGTCCTCTACAAGCAGAGAGGACAAATGTTCTCTCTGCTTGTAAAATTTATTAATATAAATATAATAAAACAAAATATGGATATAAAAATAAAAGATACAAATGATTTTAGCGAATATAATCACTTTGAATCGATTTGAGTGGATACTATTTTATGTCATGAAATATTACCTAGAAACAATATGATTGAAATTTTAAAGAATTTTAATATGAAATTCTTTGGGGATGATTGAGAAAATAAAACTTCTTTAGAAGAAATAGGCAGAGCGATATATGGTGATGTAAAAAAAGATAAATTGTTGCCATATTTGCAACAATATATTAAAACTAATTTTTCTTTCTTGTTTTCTTATGATGAAGCTAAAAAGATTTACGAAGCTTTGTTAAACCTAGATTCAGAAGAAGAAATTATGAAAATATGGTTAAGCATGCCAGATAGTAATCCTTATAAAGAAATAATTGAAGAAAAATTGAAAGAAATATTGACATCTCAACAAGGAAATGAAGCCAACAAAATTATTACTTTTGAAGACAAGATTTCTAGAAATAGTATTTTTGCTAATATGCTTGAAGAAATTATATTATCTTGATATAAATTGATGAGGGGGAGTAATAAAGATAGTAAGTAGTAATAAAAAGAGTAAAGAGTAAAGAGTAAAAATAAAAAAGTAAATATAAAAAATAAATACGAATATAATATAAAAGAAAAACTCGTCACATCAATCTTTGATTGATGTGGTGGGTAACAGAAATCTAAAAAAATAAAAGTAAATATCTATATGGATATAAAAATAAAAGATACAAATGAACTATCCAAAAGTAAAATTTAAAATAAATAAAGAATTAGATAAAAAAACGGCCTGGCAGTTTTTAAATGTTAAAGAAGCAGGGATTGATTTTGGAAAATCAATTTTGGCGGTGCATCCAGAATTATCAAAAATAAATACACTAAAAAACAAAAAAGAAAAAATAAAATATATAAATAAATATTTTGATGGATATTATAAAAAATATGGTAAGATGTTGGCTAATGATTTGATAATTGTTGAGAAAGAATGATGCTTAATCAAAAATGAATTTTTTGAAGTAGTTGATCAAATTTTTTATGATTATCCATGGCCAAAAGGTAGATACATTGGTTATATGTCGACGTTAAATTGTAACGTAGTGTTTTGGAAAAATAAAGAATGACAAGTATTTGCATGATTACCGGATAAATATAGAGAAATAATTGTGCACGAAATGTTACATTTTATATTTGTTGATTATTTTTTCAAAAAAATTAAGAATAAGAAATTAAGAGAGCAATGATGAACGATTGCAGAAGTTTTTAATACGGTTATAATTAATACACCAGCGTTTAAAAAATTAATTAAACCTGGTAAAGAATTGGGCTATCCTGAGCATAGAATACTAGCAGCAAAAATGAAAAAAGAGTGGAAGAAGACAAAAAATATTGATCAATGGATTAAGAAGTTTTCAATAGTTGTTAAAGAATAAATTAAAATTTATATTTTTTGGTTTGCTGAATATTGGTAAACATTGCTTAGTATATTGGTATTGCATAAAAATTAAAATCTTGTTACATTTTGATAGTTTAATAAATTTTTAAAATAGCCAAAATGATTTTATGCGATAAGGATATAAAAAAAGCCATTAAAGATGGCGATTTAATTTTTAGAGAAAAATTAAATTCTGAGCAAATAGAGGCGGCATCAATTGATTTAAAATTGGGACCAATCTTTAAAACTTTTAAGCATACGAGCGAATCAGTGCTAGATTTAAAAAAAGGAGTTGATTTTTCTAAAATTATGGATACAGAAATTGTTGATAAGAAAAAAGGATTTATTTTACATCCAAATCGTTTTGGTTAGTTCCAAAGAATTTATGAAATTATCTAATCGCATAGCAATAAGAGCTGAAGGTAAAAGTAGTTTAGCTAGAATGGGACTACTAGTGCATACGGCTGGATTTGTTGACCCAGGTTTTGAAGGGACTTTGACATTAGAAATTAGTAACCAAGCCGAAATTCCGATAATGCTTTATCCGGATATGTATATTTGCCAAATTGCGGTGGAATGGCTTTCAAGTCCATGTGAATTATCATATAGTCAGAGAAGAAAATCACTTTATCATAAATCGGAAGGGCCAAAAGTGGCTAGTGCTCAGAATTTGTTTAAAAAGAAGGGGGAGTAATTGGTAAATAGTAATATAAAGAGCAATTGGTAAATGGTAAGTAGTAATTAGGAAATAATACAATGCAAAATAATCAAAAGAGTAAAGAGAAAAGAGTAATAACAATTACAAAAACTAATAAAAAATTAAAAATAAATACGAATACAATATAAAAGAAAAACCCACCACATCAATCTTCAATTGATGTGGTGGGTGGCCTCGCTTTGCCTGCCGGTAGGCAGGGGTTAGCAAAAATAAAAGAGGGGTAGACAATACTTGCGTTTTATTTTTTTATTTGTTAAAATATATTCATGTTAAAATCTAAAAAATTTTTATGGCTTTAGTTTCTTATCAAAATGTGACAAAAATTTATGACAATAATTGTTTGGTATTAGATAATGTTTCATTTGATGTGGCTGAAGATGAGTTTGTATCAATTGTAGGTAAGTCGGGAGTTGGAAAAACTACTTTATTAAAATTATTATTTGCTGAAGAAAAACCTTCAAAAGGGGCAGTGTTTTTTAATGGCCAAAATATAGCTGAGATGAGATCAAATGAAATTGCAATTTTACGTCGACAAGTGGGCGTGGTGTTTCAAGATTTTAAATTGTTACCAAAATTAACAGCTTATGAGAATGTCGCGTTTTCACTGGAAGTGGCTGGCTATAGTGATGAAAAGATAAAAGAAGAAGTTCCGGAAGTATTAAAGCTAGTTGGATTGCAAGATAGAGCCAATAACTTTCCCCATCAAATGTCAATTGGCGAAAAACAAAGAATTGCTATTGCTAGAGCTATTATTCAAAAGCCCGATGTTTTAATTGCCGATGAACCAACTGGCAATTTGGATCCGATTAATACTTGAGAAATTATTCGGCTATTGTTAAAAATTAATGAATTGGGTACAGCTGTGATTTTATCAACTCATGATAAAGAAATTATTAATACTTTAGGAAGAAGGGTAATTACATTGGAAAATGGGATTGTAACTAGAGATGAAGAAAAGGGAAAATATATACTATAAAATCTCAAATCTCCCACCACGACCAACCGAAGGTTGGTGTGGGGGCTAGCAAATGTCAAAAAGTAAAGAGTAAAAAGTAATTAGTAAATAGTAATTGGAAAAACAATAGCAAACCCCGCCACAACCAACTGGTAAAAAATCAAAGATCAAAGATAAAAGATAAAAAATCAAAAAGTAAAGAGTAAGTAGAAATTAGTAATTGGTAATGAAAAGAGTAAAGAAAAAACAATAGTAATAAATTAATATTCTAATACTCTAATAACCCTGCCTACCGGCAGGCAGGCTAATATTCTAAACAAATACAAAAGAAAGTCAAAAGCATGCCCCCACACTAACCTTTGGTTAGTTGTGGAGCGAAGCGGGGTCAAAAGTTAAAAGTCAAATCTGAAAATAAAAAGTTAAAAATAACAATACTTACCATAATTAATTTAACATTTGTCATTTCGTATTAATTTTTAATTTTTGATTTAAATTTTTGAGATTTAAGATTTGAGTTTTAAGTTTTTATCAGTCTATTTAACAAAAATTCTCTCAATATAAAAGTTGTACCCTTAACAGCTTTTAAAAGAGGGGGTAAAAATTAATATTTATGAGCACACCAATTAGTACAAATCTAAAAAGAATTTTTCAAAAAGGAAAATCAATATTTAAACGTAATGGTTGGTTAACAATCGCAACGATTGTAACTATGTTTTTAAGTATTTTAGTTTTTACCGGAGTTTTGATTATGAATTATGCATCCAATAGATTTATTAGTAGTTTAAAAGATAAAATTGATATTAGTATTTATTTTAAACCATCAATTGAAGAAAGCGAAATTTTATTGGTGCAAGAACAATTAGGAAAAGTATCAGGGGTAGTAAAAACTGAATATGTATCACGAGATAAAGCATTAGAATTTTTTAAAGAAAGATATGGTCATAATGATACTGTCATTAAAGCGCTAGAAGAAATTGGAGAAAATCCATTATCGGCTTCAGTAAATATTAAAATTAAAGATGCCAAAGATTATGAGAGCGTTTTAGCTTATATCGAAACGGCCGTTTTTAAAGATAAATTAGTAAATATTAATTTTACTGAAAATAGAGATTTGTTGAATAAAACTACTAGTTTGATAAATAGTTTGAGAATTGGTTCAATGGTGATTACTATTGTTTTAACAGCTGTCGCTGTAATTGTGGCTTTTAATACCATTAGAATTGCAATTTATTCAATGAGAGAAGAAGTAAATATTATGAAATTGGTCGGAGCTACCAATTGATTTGTTCGTGGTCCGTTTGTTTTAGCCGGTTGTTTTTATGGTATTATTGCGGCATTATTGTCGGCAATTTGTTATGTGCCATTAATTTTAACTATTGGCCGAAAATTTGATGCTTTTCTTGGTAATATTAGCATTACCGGCTACTTTTTCTCAAATATTTTCATATTGATATTGGCTCAAGTTGGATTTGGCATGGTGATTGGTATTGTGGCTTCAACTTTTGCAGTTTCAAAATATTTGGATGGAAAAGTGAATGAATAATCCCCTCTTTTAAAATCGCCCACCACACCAACCGAAGGTTGGTGTGGGGACTAGCAATATTTTTGTAAAACAAAAATATTAATAAAAAGCGATTTCTAAAAAAGGGGATAAAAATATAAAAAAATAATATAATTTTTTATGGAAGAAGAAACCATTGCAAAGAAAAAGATATCTTTTAAACATATGATAAAGATATCTTTCTTTGCATTTAAAATGTATATTAAACCAGATAAAGTTTCTGGTATTTTCTTATTTATTTTTCAAATACTTTTGCGATTAACAGCAATGGTAGATTTTTTGATTATTGCTAAAATTATTAATGTGGTGGTAGAAATTTTGCAGAAGCAAGGTAAAATTTCTGAAGTTGTGCCTTATGTATTAATTTTAGTTGGTTTTTCTTTTGTATCTTCAACTATATCGCTGGTAAGATGATATTTGCAAATTAAAATGAGTCAACTTTTTTATTACAAATCCGAAGTGTTTTTATACGAACATTATAAAAATCTAGGGGTGCCAGTGATGGAAGATCCAGATAAAAATAATTTGATTAATCGAGGTATGAGTGAAATTCATCAAATTCCAGCGTTGTTTTTTAACTTTGTAGCAACAATCGCTGATTTTATTAACATCATCATAACGGGTTTAGCTATTTTCTATTTTATGCCGCAAATGCTGTTAGTAATGACGATTTGAGTTATTTTGAGAAATATTCCATCGTTTTATATAACTAAAGAAGCGTATAAATATGAATTTAAAACCACTGAAAGTCGAAGATTACACAGAGAAATATTAAATTATATTTTGGATAAGATCAAATTAATTGAATTGACAATTCATAATGCTACGAATTATATAAAAGAAAAATATAATAATTTTATCGATGTATATTATAAGGGTTGAATAAATATTCGAAAAAAGTCGTTTTTTTGGACATGGAGTTTAGATTTTCTAAATGTGTTTATTTATTTTTGAGTAGTTATAAATATTATTAATAGAATTATTATAAAAAAATTGTCTGTTGGTCAATTATATTTTTATATTAGTATGGTGGAAAGATTTGAAAGACATGTAAATAATATGTTTAGTAGTATTACGAATTTATATGAAATGGCTTTAAGAATTGATGATACTTACCAATTTTTTAATTTGAAACCAAGTTTTTCAGATGGTAAAATTAAATTGAAAGGATTTAAAAAACCACCAAAAATAATTTGTGATAATGTAAGTTTTAAATATCCAAATACTAATAAATTGATTCTAAAAAATTTGAATCTTGAAATTAAACCGGGCGAAAAAATAGCTATTGTTGGTCATAATGGCGCCGGCAAAACAACGCTTATAAAATTATTGATGAGATTTTACCAGGTTAACAATGGTAATATTTTAATCAATAACGATAATATTGATGATTTAAAAATTGATACCTATTATCGAAATGTTGGTATGTTATCTCAAGATTTTGGCTCATATAGTGAGCTAACAGCCGAAGATAATATTATATTGGGCGATCCCACAAAAGTAGTTTGTAAAACGGATATTACTAGTGCAGCTAAAAAAGCGGACGCCCATAAGTTTATTAGTGATTATCCGAAAAAATATGATCAATTATTAAGCGAAAGTTTTAATGGCGGAATTAGGCCCAGCACGGGTCAATGACAAAAAATTGCGATTTCAAGGTTGTTTTATAGAAATCCATGGCTGGTGATATTTGATGAACCAACGGCTTCAATTGATGCTGAAGCTGAATATAAAATTTTTAATAACATTTATAAGTTTTTCAAAAATAAAACGGTTATTATTATTTCACATCGTTTTTCAACCGTCAGAAATGCGGATAGAATTATTGTGATTGATAAAGGCAATATTGCTGAACAAGGAACTCATGAAGAATTATTAAAATTGAATGGCAAATATGCAAAGGCATTTAAATTGCAAGCAGAAGGATATGAGATCAAATAATAATATATTTATTATGTTAAGTAAAAATCAAATAAAATATAAAGAGGTGCTAGAGTTGAGAAAAAAGGGTTTTTCATATAGTGAGATTATGAAAGAAGTTGATGTACCTAAGTCAACAATATGTGACTGAGTAAATAAACGAGAATTGACGATAAGGCAAAAAGATAGATTAGAACGTAAAAGGATTGAAGCAAGATTAAAGGGAGCAAAAGCTCAAAAAGATCGAAGAATAAATAAAGAAAATCAAATAGAAATATTCGCGAAAAATAATATAGAAGCATTAATACAAGATCCATTATGGTTAATGGGGATTATATTATATTGAGGAGAAGGAAACAAATCAAAACCCTGAAGGGTTGGCGAAAGAGTTATTTTTACTAATATGGATTTTGAGATGGTAGTGGTATTTAAAAAATGACTTATCAAAAAATTTGGAATTGATGAGAACGATATTAATTATAATTTATATATTCACGATAGTTATAAAAAAATCGATAAAATTAAAGAGTTTTGGAGTGATAAATTAAGCATTAAAAAAGATAAAATCATTATATATTATAAAAGATCGAAAGGAGATACTTTGAGAAAAAATATTGATTTAACTTATCATGGAGTTATGAGATTAAAGGTAGCTAGAAGTACTGATTTAAATCGTAAAATAATGGCATATATTAAATTATTAATTAAAATGTGAGATTAATAAAAAAGACCGAATATTCGGTCTTTTTTAATTGCTGCGGGGCCAGGACTCGAACCTGGAAATCTCTTGGTTCAAAGCCAAGCGTCCTACCATTAGACGACCCCGCAATGAATTCTTTATATCTTACTATATTTTTGATTAAAAATCAAGGTTTTGATTTTGCAATAATTTAATGAATTTGTTAGATTCTATATATAATAATTAATAAATTACAAATCATGGAAAACGAAAATGAGGTTCAAAATGTAAAAGTGATCAGAGAAAATTGTTGTCAAAATCATTATAAAACCAATTGACAACAACAAATTCAGGTATCAAATACTTTATATGGCATGGGATTTTTAGGGGCATTGATTTATTTTGTAGTAAATAGTCGTGGTTTGGTTTCGATTTTAATAGGGATATTTAAATCCATTTTTTGGCCAGCTTTAGTGGTGTTTAATTTGCTGAAATTTTTTAAATTATAATTAATGAAATGATTGTTTTTTTATTTTATTTTATGCTATATTATATATAATAACATATAGGTTGGTTGCAAATTATATTATTTAAACTCTAACGAGATGGATCCCGTTAGAGGTTAAATAATAGATTTTAATTATTAAAAAATGTGATATACTTATGTAATATGAAGTTTGCGAACTAATCTTTTTTATATTGGATTCACTGCTGATTTGAAGAAAAGAATTTTTCAACATCAACATAATCAGAGTGAGTATACAAAAAATAGAGGTCCATGAAAGTTGATATATTATGAGGCTGGGTTGTCTAAGGAAGATGCTATTGCTCGTGAAAAATATTTAAAATCTGGTATGGGGCATCGTTATATCAAAAACAGGTTGAAAAATTTTATATTGTTTAAACTCTAACAGGATGAATGAAAATAAGAAAACCCTAATGGTTGTTGATAGTAATGCATTGATTCATCGAGCGTATCATGCGTTGCCGGGTTTAGTTGACCCAAAAGGAGTTTTGGTGAATGCCGTATATGGGTTTTGTTTAATATTTTTAAAAGCTATCGAAGATATAAAGCCAGATTATATTGTGGCTACTTTTGATGTTAAAGGAAAAACGTTTAGACATGAAGAATTTGAAGAATATAAAGCTCAACGTAAGAAAAATCCTGATAACTTTTATGATCAAATTCCAATGGTAAAAGATTTTTTAAAAAGTTTTGGAGTAATGGTTTTAGAGAAAGAAGGATTTGAAGCTGATGACTTGATAGGGACTGTATGCGAAAAATTTAAAGATGAAGATATTAATATTTTGGTAGTGACTGGGGATTTGGATACTTTACAATTACTAAACGATCAAGTAAATGTTTGAACCCTTAAAAAAGGAATTAGTAATAGTGTGGTTTACGATGTAAAAGCTTTTGAAGAAAGATATGATTTACGAGTTGATCAATTCGTTGATTTTAAAGCTTTAAAAGGTGATCCATCGGATAATATTCCAGGAGTGAAAGGAGTAGGAGAAAAAACCGCCATGGAACTTTTGAAAAAATATCAAAGCTTAGATAATTTATATCAAAATATTGATAATTATTTAGCCGATAAAAACCTTAATAGCAAAGAAAAAAAGTGATTAATGGTTTTAAAAGAAAACGAAGATGAAGCTATGTTTAGCCGTCATTTATCAATGATAAAAAAGGATGTGGATGTTGCAATTAAAATTGACGATGCTAAATTTGATTTTAATAATCGCGATAAGGTTTTACAGTTTTTTAAAGATAAAGGCTTTAGCTCGTTAGTGGCGAAATTAAATGTTTATAATAAAGAATCTTATCAAAAACAAAAGAGCAACACTAAAGAAAATATTGCTATAAAAGAAATTGATAATTGAAGTGAATTTATAAAAGATTTTGATAAAGAAAAAAACCGATTATTTATTTTTGATAATCAACATTTAAATTTAGCTGGTGAGGGGTTCACAGCATTTTATAAGCAAAATGAAAAATGACTATTGTATAAAACTAATGAACAATTAACGTACATTGCTTTAAATGAAATTGTGCCTTTTACATACGATAGTAAAGCTTTGTATTATAAATATTTTGAAAGTTTTAAAGAAACGTTATTTTATGATTTGAAAATTGCTTTTTGATTATTAGATCCTGATAGAAAAGATTATTCAGTAGAAGCGTTGGTTAAAAAATTTAATATTAAAAGTGAAAAATCAATTAGTTTTATTCAAAATTATGAAATGGAGGATTGAATAAATTTATTTGATAAGATTGCAGGCGTTGTTTACAGTCGAATTATTAATCTCAAGATAGATCGAGTGATGGATGAAATTGAAAAACCGTTAACGCCGATTTTAGTTGATATGGAAAAACGTGGTATTAAACTTAATACCAAAGCTTTAAAAAAGATAAAGGATAAAATCCACTTGGAAATATTGAGCTTAGAAGAAGAAATTTATGATTTAACCAAAGAGAAATTTAATATTAATTCGCCCAAACAATTATCCGATGTATTGTTTAACAAATTAAAATTGCCCACCAAGGGTTTAGCTAAAACTACAACTAAAAATATTTCGACTAATAGTGATGAATTAGAAAAAATTATTGATAGTCACGTAGTAATTAGTAAAATTTTAAGATTTAAAGAACTGAAAAAATTAGAAAACTCATTTTTAGATACACTGCCAACTTTTATAGATAAGGATAATAAAATTCACACAACTTTTGTGCAAACGGGTACAGCTACAGGTAGATTGTCATCCGATACACCCAATTTGCAAAATATCCCAACCAAAGGTGATTATGGAAAATTAGTGAGGCAAGCTTTCGAAGCGAGCGATGGTTATGATTTGATTTCATTTGATTATTCGCAAATGGAACTTAGAATTGCAGCTAAACTGGCCAATGATAAAGTTATGCTTAAGGCTTTTGAAACCGGTAAAGATTTTCATCGCTATACGGCTAGTTTGGTTAATCATGTGGATTATGATCAAGTTACTAGTAGTCAGAGAAACAAAGCTAAGGCTTTAAATTTTGGTATTATTTATGGCATGGGCATTAGGGCTTTTTCACAATCAGCGGGCATTACTAAGGAAGAAGCCAGAATTTTTGCTGAAGAATATTTTGAAATTTATTCAGAATTAAGAAAATTTATTGATGGTTTAAAAATAAAAGCCCGGGAAAAAAGTTATTGCGAAACATTGTATGGACGTAAAAGATTTTTATCTTTTATTGGCGGTTTTGGCTATCAAGCGGCCTTTGAAGAAAGAATTGCTATCAATATGCCAATTCAAGGTTTGGCAGCCGATATTATTAAAAAAGCCATGATCAGAATCAATAAATATTTAAAAGATAATAATTTAGAAGACGATATTCGATTGATTTTGCAAATTCATGATGAACTTATTTTTGAAGTAAAAGAGGACATTCAAAACAAAGAAATATTTAACCAGATTGATAAAATGATGGAAGAAAATGATTTTGATATTTTGTTAAGAGTTGATAAAAACCGAGCCAACAATTGGGGTGATTTAAAAACTTAAAAAATAAACAACTTTGGAGATTAACATTATTTAGTTTTTATGCTATACTTTAAATATGAATGTTGAATAAACGATTATTAAATGGTAAAAAGATTTTTAGAAAAAATAAAATTAGCTACTAAATTTTGATCATTTTGGGCGTTGTTGATGTTACAAATGATTTTACTAGTTAATGTATTATTTAGAGCTATAAAAGGTGGTATTCAAATTATTGATTACATTTGGATTTTACTAATAATTATAATTAGTTTTGTGGAATTGTTTTTAATCGATGCAATTTTTAGAGTATCAAAAATTGAATTAGAAAAGAGTCAAGTTAACGGCATGATGGCTTCAATGAATGATGCGGTGGTATCGTATGATGAACAATTCAAGATCACTTTAGTGAATGATGCGTTTGAAAAATTATGTGGTTTGAAAGAAAATGAATTGCTAGACAAAAAAATTGTGCCGGAAATGAATAGTGATCCAAAATATATGATTTTAACCAAAATTATGTTTCCATCCCTGGCTCCAGAAATGAGTCGTTTGTCAGCCGAAACGAATCCATCAAAAATTCAAATTAAAATTTTTAAACCTAGAGAATTTATTTTGGAATTGATTACCACTCGGGTTGAAAATCAATATGATCATACTTTTGGTTTTGTTAAAATTATTAAAGATAGAACTCGTGAAAATCAATTAATGAAAAGCAAGTCAGATTTTATTACAATTGTAGCTCATCAATTGCGAACACCATTGACCGGAGCAACTTGAGGGGCAGAAGTTTTATATAAAAAAGAGCTTGGCGACATTAATCCGAATCAAGAAAAAATTTTGAAACAAACATTGGACACTTTAGGGGACATGTCGAAAACTATTAATGATTTGTTAAAAGCCGCTAGTATTGAAGATGGTAAATTTGGTTATAATTTTGCGATAGGCGATATTATGGAAATTATTAACGAAGTGTTGACTTCGCTTGTAATTCGGGCTAAAGAAAAAAATATAAAATTTGTTGTTTACCCACCAAATTTTGCTGTACCTAAATTTGTGATGGATAAGGAAAAAATTGCTATGGCTATTAGTAACATTGTTGAAAATGCAATTAAATATAATGTTGTAAATGGCGAAGTAGGGATTAAGATTGAACAAATTAAAGATAAACCGTTTATTAAAATTTCGATATCCGATACGGGCGTTGGTATTAATGAAAAAGAATTTGAAAATATTTTTGAAAAATTTTATCGTTCATCGTCTATCATGAAAACCCATACTGCGGGTATTGGTTTGGGTCTTTATATTGTAAAAAATATTATTAAAAATCATGGCGGAGAAATTTGGGTAGAATCTATTGAACAACGAGGCACAACTTTTCATTTTGTATTGCCAACCGATCAGAATTATATACCTCCACAAGTTAGAACAAATTAAATATAATAAATTTGAGGTCGACTTAATTAATTTAAATAATTATTTAGTTATGGAAAAAGAAATTGGCAAAATAACTCATATGTTTGAAAAAATTGATGTGGCTATTTTAGAACTCCAGGATATTTTAAAAGTAGGGGATACAATTCATATTTTAGGTCCAAGTACTGATTTTGAGCAAGCAGTTGATTCTATGCAAGTTGAGCATAAAAATATTGATGTGGCTAAAAAAGGCGATATTGTTGGCGTTAAATTGACTAATAAAGCCAAAGTCGGTGATAAAATTTTTTTAAAATAGAGTTATAAGCGTTTAAAATGAGTAAAAAAATAAATTGGCCATTAATGCTTGAAGCGATGGCTGTGTTAGTTGGTACCATAATTGGTGGCGGGGTTTTTGTTTTGCCATATGTAAATATTAAATCGGGTATATTGATAACCAATATTTGGTTGGTTTTGCTATGTTTAATAGTATGTTTACTTCATTTAATATTTGGCGAAATAATTTTAAAAACCAATAAAGAAATGAAATTACCTGGTTATGCCGGGCACTATTTGGGTAAGCCGGTAAAAAAATTCTTAAATTTTGTTAGTATTTTTTCAAATGCTTTTTCGTTGTTAATTTATATTATTTTAGCTAATAAATTTTTGCATATTTTAATGGGGGATAATTTAAATTATTTAAAGCCTTATACTTTTGTTTTGGTGTGACTGGTTTTAAATATTTTTTTATTTTTAAAAATTTATTTGGCTAGCAAATTGAATTTTTCTTTAACGGTATTACTGGTGGGGTTGATGATATTATTATCGGGTTTGTGTTTTAACCAAATTAACTGAAGCGGTATTCACCATGATATTCAAACGGCAACAAATTTTTGGTATATATCGTATGGTGTGATATTTTTTGCTATTGATGGTTTAGTAGCCATGCCAATGATGTTTATGTTTTTGAAAAATAATAAAGTCAGCAAGCGAACTTATAAACTTTCTGTGATTTTAAGCTATATTTGTGTGTTTATAATATTTTTCATGTTTATGAATACGGTTAGCTTAGTTTCTGGGTTTGGAACATCAATTGATACATTTACTGGTTTAATGCCATTTTTAGGTAGAAACGTGCTAATACTGGGATCGATTATCGGATTACTAGCGGTGATTACGTCCTATATTGTTTTTGTTCATTATTATAAAGACATGCTAATTTGTGATGTGAATTGTAATAAATGATTGGGCTATATTGTTAGTATCTTTTTACCATTGTTGTTTTTATTAACCAATGTCAATAAAGTTGATAATTTAATGTCGTTAGTTGGCGGGGTAATTGGTGGTGTGATTGCGGTTATAGTTTTATTGATGTATGTTAAAGTTCGAGATAAAAAACAAACAGTTTCGCCTTATAATTTAAATTTGCCTAATTGACTATTAATAACCGTTGGAACCATTTGCTTTTTAGGGGCGACACTACAGATTATTTTAAGAATTTTTAATTTGGAATAGGCAAATTTTTATTGACAAAAATTTAATAATTTTATATAATATAACTAAGTATAATTAATTATTAACAAAGTTTTATGAAAAAAATATTATTATTTTTAATATTAATATTATTAATTTGTTCAGGTAACTTAGCTTTAGCTTTAAATAAAAAGCCTGGAGATTTGATTTCAACAAATCAAACTTGGAAGGGAAGAATTAAGAGTTTAAGTGCCAATGACAATTGGCTAGCTTTTAGTGGTAATACAACTTGGTCAACGTTTCGCAATAGTATTTTAAATTTATTGAAAATTCAGAATTATAAAAAAACTACCACTTATAGAGTAAATGTTTTGGACACAACTAAACTTGAAACTAACGATGGCAAAACTATATTGCTAGAAGAATTACAGATTGATGATTATGTGGCTGTAACGGGAACATTAATTAATCAGGCCACTAATAAAATTGATGATTGAAATACGGAAACGGTTTATTTAATTGAAGCTAACTATATTAAGGTTAATAATCGTCGTGGCTTGATTGAAGCCTTTGTTAAATCGGTTTCAAATTATTTTCAAAAAGATGGATTGACTTCGCTAATCAACAAATCAAGCATTGTTACCAATACAGATGGATCGATTACTTTAAAACCTTATGATAATACGGCTGAAAGACAAGGAAAATGTGTTGGTTATGGTAAACCAATTGTGGAAAATAGAGAGGGAGCTCCAACTCAACCTCAAGTATGTTGTGAGGGTTTTAAAGCCTATGAAGCTTTGTCGGTAAAATTTGAAGAAAAGCCAACCGTTAATATTCAAGGTTATGTTTATACTGTTAAAGCTTATTGTTATGGATTAGATGGAATTTCAAGTGATATAGTTGGTAAAGTTTTTGAAAAAGACGATTGTATATCCGAAGGAGAACCATTGTTGATTGGTGGAATACTAGCACCAGAAGTTATGCAAAATTGTTGTAAAGGTTTAATAGAGTGTATATCTAGTGATTATAAAGCTTTACCTCAACCAACGGGGACAGAAGTAATCAGTTTAAATGGCTTTAGCTATATTGTGAAAGGCTATTGCCGAAAAGAATGCCCAAAAAGTTCATCCAAATGATCTTTGTTACCATTTTTGCCTTCGCTACCATCAATTGAAGAATGTCAAAATGATTGAGATTGTTGTACGGCCAAAAATACTTTATGTAATAAAGATTGTATAAATAATAAATGTGTAGATAGAAGTATTGGTGATGTTGGCTTTTTAGAAGGTTGTAATGTGGATGGTGATTGTTTTTATGATGGCGAAAAATGTTTATTAATGGCTGATGGTTATCGCTCGCTTAATGCGGCTTGAGATTGATTTTTGAGAAACGATCCAAAGGGTTGTGTTTGTAATAAAAATACTCATAAATGTGTTTTAGTAGAAGACAAAAATACACCAACGACCGATGGTTGTAACCAAAACATCACTTGTGATGAAGAAACAGTTTTTGTGTGTGGAAAAGATGGTAAAACTTATAATAATCCTTGCGAAGCGATTCGTTGCAATACCGTGGTTGATTGTTCGGGCAAATGCCCATGTAGTACAACACCAAGTGTGCCAAGCAAACCTATTATACCATCTCCCAATCCAGGCAAGTGTAATGTTGAAGATGATTGTGAGTTGTGCGAAGCTGAATGTTTTGAAAAAACAATGCTTGATCAATTAAAGTCAACTGGCAAAACTTGTGGTCCAGCCAAAGCTGAGCTTAAATGTGTTTGTGAAAATAATTTGTGTTTAGCTATGCCCGATATTTCTAATCCAGATCAACCTTGTGACGATATACTTGAACTAGTTTGTGGAGCTGATGGGAAAACTTATCAAAATAAATGCGAAGCGTTAAAAGCTGACACGAGCGTTAAATGCAGTGGAGCTTGTCCATGTGATACTCAAACTCCAGTTGCACCTTGTCCGGCAATTTATCAACCAGTTTGTGGTACTAATAATAAAACTTATTCTAATTCTTGTTCAGCTTTACAAGCAAAAGTGGATGTAAAGTGTGATCAAGCTTGCCCATGTTCGTCAACTCCAGTTGTACCACCAGCTAATGGTTCAGGTTCTGGATCAACCCCAGTGTTACCAGCTCAATTAAAGCAAATTAATGTTCATGGTTTTTGTGGATTTCAAACCGAAACGATTTGTAGCGTTGATAGCGATTGTGAGGTAGCTGGTTGTTCAGGAGAAATTTGCAAAGCTAAAACCGATGGGAAATTAAGTAGTATTTGTAATTATATAGATTGTTACACAAAACCATCAAATGTTTATTGTGGTTGTGATGCGGGTAAATGCAAATGATATGGAACATTGCAGACTCAATCGTCTAACCCGGTTTATAGTCCAGTGATCGATGCTCCCAGCACAATTACAATTGATCCAAGCGGTGGGATTGTGGCACCATCAATTGTTTACTAATATATTTTAAAAATCAATAAAAATCCGTGGTATTTTCGCGGATTTTTATTGATTTTGACTTGCTTTTATGATAAAATGGCTCTAATAGTAAAAGAAAACAAATGGAAGTTAATTTATTTGATTATATATTGCCAGAAAAATTGATAAGCCAGAAATTAATTTTGCCTAGAGATAAGTGCAAATTTTTGGTTTATGATCGAGAAACTAAAAAAATTAAGCATAATATTTTTAATGAAGTTGTTGATTATTTAGATAAAAATGATGTTTTAGTATTAAACAATACTAAAGTTTTTCCAGCGAGATTAATGGGCGAAAAAGAAACAGGTGGAAAGGTAGAAATATTTTTGCTAACACCTAGCGATAATAATTTTTCAAATAATATAAATTCAAAATGGAATATATTAGTTAATAAAAAATTAGCCAATAAAAGTAAAATAATTTTTAGAAAAAATAAAAAAATAATTTTAACGGGCACAATTTTAAACGATGTTGATAAAATTCAAATTAAGTTCGATAAAAAAGGTAAAAGTCTATGAAAACAAATTTATTTACTTGGTGATATGCCTATTCCGCCCTATATTAAAAGTAAAAAAGATCAAAAACATTATCAAACGGTTTATGCTAAAAATTTGGGTTCATGCGCAGCGCCAACAGCTGGATTTCATTTTACTGAAAACCTGTTAAAAAAAATTATTAAAAAAGGAGTCAAAGTTGAATATGTTACATTAACAGTTGGACTGGGAACTTTTAAACCAATAAAAACTGACAAAGTAGAAGATCATAAAATGGATACAGAATATTTAAATATTGATAATAAAGTGGCTAAACGATTGGGTCAATATAAAAAACAAGGAAAAAAGATTGTCGCGGTGGGCACAACAGTAGTAAGGACACTGGAATCAATTTATGATGGTAAAAAATTTAAAAGTAATATTAAAAAAACTAATATTTTTATTTATCCTGGATATAAATTTAGAGCTATTGATAAGTTTATAACTAATTTTCATTTTCCTAGATCAACACCACTTATGATGGTATCGGCCTTTATTATGGATAAACAAAAAGATTTTGAAAGTTCACGATCGGAATTACTTAAAATATATAGCACAGCGATTAATAAAAAATATAAGTTTTATAGTTTTGGTGAAAGCATGATGATAGTGTAAAGAAAGTTCCAAATTCCAATGTTCAATGTCCAAGAATACAAACAAAAAAAAGTTCCAAATTCCCCGTCACAATCAACCAAAGGTTGGTGTGAGCCTGCCTGCCGGTAGGCAGGGGCATGCAATGTTCAAACAGAAAGAGTAATTGGTAAATGGTAATTAGTAATTGCTTTTTACACTTTACTATTTACTCCTTACTCTTTACTATTGCTAGTCCCCACACCCAGTAAAGGTTATGAGCGGTTAACATTATTTTATTAGTTTAACGTTCAAATTGAAAGCATAATTATAAATTGGATTTATTCATTTCCCGATTAAAAATTTTATTTTTAATCTTAACCTTTCTGGGTGTGGGGGTTTTACTACTGTTTTACTACCGTCTTACTATTGCTTTACAATGCTTTACTATGTTTTACTACGCTTTACTATGATGTTATAATATTAACCATAAAACAATTTAAATGAAGACATTTAAGGTTATAAAAAAATCAAAAAGGACTCAAGCTAGAATTGGTCGTTTGCAAACTGAGCATGGTTTAGTTGAAACGCCATTTTTTATGTCGCCAGCCACTAAAGGTTATTTAAAAAGTTTAGATAGTTTAGACATGAAAACAATTGGTACAAAAGTGGCTTTAGTAAATACGTATCATTTGTTTTTAAATCCAGGCGATAAATTTATTAAAAAGTTTGGTGGTATTCATAAATTTATGAATTGATCGGGTCCAATTTTAAGTGATTCGGGTGGATTTCAAGTTTGGAGTTTAAACGAGAGACAAGGGCAATTAACTAAAATAAAAAATGATGGAGTAGAATTCAAATCACCTTATGATGGTTCAAAATGTTTTATTGACGCCAAAAAATCAATTGAAATTCAACATAACTTAGGCGTTGATATTGTTATGGCTTTTGATGAATGTTCAAAAGATAATGGTGAAAAGATGGATATTATTAAATCTATGGATTTGACTCACAAGTGATTGGTAAAATCGTTAGAATATCATAAAAAATTAAATAAGGGCAAAAAATTATTTTTTGGTATTGTTCAAGGTGGCAGTTTTATTGATTTAAGACAAGAATCTTTGAAATTTGTGATTGATCAAAATCCCGATGGTATTGCTTTTGGCGGCGAGACCATTGGTTATAATATGAAAGAAAGCAATAGATTGTTAGATAAATTAATACCCAATTGTCCAGAAAATAAACCAAGATATACTATGGGTTTGGGCGCTAAGCCACAAGACATTGTGGAAGCCATGATACACGGAGTTGATATGTTTGATTGTGTTTCTCCGGCCAGAGTAGCTAGACATGGTGAATTGTTTGTGGGGAATTTAAATTTCACTAATTTTAAAATTAAATCCAATGAAAAAAATAATATTATTAGAATTGCTAATAGTAAATACAAAAATGACAAAAAGCCAATTGATAAAAATTGTCAATGCCCGGTTTGCCAGCAATATTCACGAGCTTATTTAAGATATCTATTTTTACAAAAAGAACCTTTGTTTATGAGATTGGCTAGTTTGCATAATATTTATTTTATGAATGATATTATTAACCAAATGAAAAAATATATCAAATATGAGTAAAAAAACCTTCTTATTACAAACTTGTTGTGCGCCTTGTGCTTTACCAATTCTTGAATATTTAAAAGATAAAGATTTTTATATTACCTTATATTATTTTAATCCAAATATTTATGATGAAAAAGAATTTTGGAAAAGGTTTTATGAAGTTTGTACAATTGCTGATATATATCATTGCAGTACTATTTTGCATGATTATAATCATAAAGAATGGCTAGATTTTTTAAAGAAAAATTTAAATTCCGATTTGGAAAAATATGTTGAAAATGGTGAGAGATGTAAGGGGTGTCTTTATATGCGATTAAAATATTCATTTGTCTATGCAAAAGATAATGATTTTGATATGTTTTCATCGACGTTTTTGACTAATTTATATAAAGATACTGACTTTGTAAGAAAAACTATTGTTAATTTGACTAAAAATAGTAATGTTAAGTTTTTAGATTTAGATATTGATAAAAAGGAATTTTATAAAAAGGGAATTGAACTATGTAAAAAACATAATATTTATAGACAGAAGTTTTGTGGTTGTGAATTTTCAATTAACCAAAATGAAAAATAGGTAAAATAGCATTGATTTTTGGTAAATTTTTTGCTATAATAGTTTATTGTAAATAGCGAACCCCGTTAGAAATTATTAGATAATTCTTTAATAAAGTAAAGAATGAGTTGTATTAATTTTCTAGAGTTATTTATTAGCGAATTAAAATTTAATATCTAACAATTTCTAACGGGGCGAACTCCCATTAGAAATTATTAGATAATTCTTTAATAAATTCAAGAATGAGTTGTATTAATTTTCTAGAGTTATTTATTAGCGAATTAAAATTTAATATCTAACAATTTCTAACGGGGCGAACTCCCATTAGAAATTATTAGATAATTCTTTAATAAA
>JAKLIH010000008.1:20867-37346 GCA_022709715.1 Patescibacteria group bacterium
ACTCCCATTAGAAATTATTAGATAATTCTTTAATAAATTCAAGAATGAGTTGTATTAATTTTCTAGAGTTATTTATTGGCGAATTTAAATTTAATATCTAACAATTTCAAACAGGGTAAACAAGTTAATAGTTTTTTAATTTTTAAAGAAGAATGGAATACGGCAAACACTTGCTATTAGAGGTAATTACCAAAGATGGCAAAGATTTGGCAAGCGTTGCCAAGATGAAAAAATTTTTTAATTTGATAATTAAAAAAGTAAAGTTCACAGTTGTTTTTAAACCAATATTTTATAAATTTAAACCAAGAAAAAAGGGAGAAATCTCGGGTATTACCGGCATGTGTGTTGTGAGTGAATCACATATTTCAATCCATACCTGGCCAGAATGTAATTATTTTGCTTTTGATATTTTTTCTTGCAGTGAATTTGATGAAAATAAAGTCATTGATATTATTAGTGATTTATTTGATGTCAAAGAAATATATTCTCAAATTGTTGAAAGGGGGTTGAAAATTAATTTCAAATCCAGAACCAAAAAAAGTGCTTAGGCACTTTTTTTGGTTGTAAAAAATATAAAAATGAGTTAAAATAGATGAAAATCGAATAAATTATGATTGTCAAAAAAGAAATTAAAAATGATGATAAATATTATTGGACAAATCATGTTAAAGAGAAAATAAAATTTTATGGTTTGTCAGAGAGTTTAATTAAGCGAATTATTCGTTTTCCCGAGAGAACGGAAGAAGGGGTGGCAGTGGATACTATTGCTTCGCTTAAAACCGCTGGATCAAAGAAAAATCGTTATGAAGTTTGGGTAATGTATCAGGTGAGAAAAAAAGTCAATAAAATTAAAAATATTGATGAAGACACTTTAAATATTTTGGATAAATTATCAGCGGATGAAATTAATGAAATTGTTAAATATAAACCCCAGATAGTGATTATTAGTGCTTGAAAATATCCAGGCGTTACCGAAAAACGTAATGAAATACCTATACCTGATGATGTGCGAAAATTATTTGGAATATAGATAAATCATAATGGGTTGTATTTTTTTTAAAATTTGATTATAATTTAGGTGTAGTATATAACTACAGTTTATTTAAAATTAATTAAAAAACGAAATATGAAAAATTTTAAATTTTATACGGCGGCCATAGTAGTAATAATATTGCTATTATGTTTTCAATTTTTATTTGTAGTTTTGCGAGAAGCAACTCATCTTGAAGAATTACGAAGAAATTGAAATCCGGAAAATATTGAATTAGCGGATTTGGGATTTGTTTCTCAAAGATTTATCGAAGATTATAATATTCGTAAAGAAATAGTGAGCTTTAAAGATAAAAAGTTTTTAGTTGTATTTATTGGTCATGATCAATCTTATTTTGATAGAAACATAATTGCCAATATGTTTATTTATGGATCCGATAATAAAGGTCAAACCATATTAAAAGACTTTCAATCCATTACTTTAAATGAGAAAGAAAAGGAAAAATTTACCGAGGTTTTGCCGGCACTACCAATTATTGAACAAACCGTGGATATTAACAATGATAATAATGTTGAATTGATTGTTAATTTAGGCGAATATGCTGGATTTGGAATTCGCTATACGGTCATGTCTTATAATACTAAAAGTGAAGATTTAAAATGATTAACATTGGTTGATGGTAGTGGTGTTCAAAACCAGTCATGATTTTTCGAAGGTTATTTCGAAGATAGTTTATTACATTTTGAAATTGATGAAGCCAATAATTCAATTTATCAATTTGCCGGTGTTAAACCCGAAGATATTGAGCCGGAAATGGATGAAGATTTTAATCAATGGCAATGACGAGCCGATGTTTTTGTATTACAACCAAATAGCAATATGTTTGTTCAAAAAGTAAAATAAAATTATTAATTATGCCACCCAAAAAGATTTATGTTATTAATAATTTAGGCGAAAAAGAATTATTATCAGAGCACAAGATTATAACGAGCGCCAGGCGAAGTGGAGCTAGTTCAGGTTTGTCAAAAGAAATTGCTAAAAAGATTGCGAAAAGAATCAAAAATAATACTAGCACTTATGATATATACAAGTGGATAAAAGAAATGCTGACTTTGCAAAATCCACAAAGTGGTATGAAATATAGTTTAAAAGAATCGATACGGAAATTAGGCCCGACTGGTTATTGATTTGAAAAATATATGAGCAAATTATTGGAAATTTATGGTTATAAGACCAAGATTAATCAAATTGTTGATGGCAAATGCACTGATTTTGAAATAGACGTTTTATTATTAAGCGAAAAATATAAAGAATTGATTTTTGGCGAATGTAAATATCATAATCAATTAGGCACAAGAGTAAATATATCGGTGATTTTAGAAAATTATTCAAGTTTTTTAGATTTAAAAGAAGGAAAATTGGCGATGGATTTTTTAAATCGGGGATATAAATCCAAAAGATTAATAATTACTAATACTAAATTTACTAGCAAAGCCATTACTTTTGCAAATTGCTATGGAGTCAGTTTACTAGGTTGAAAATATCCAAAAGGTAAGGGGCTAGAATATTATATAGAAACTGATGGTTATTATCCAATTACGATTTTGCCATCGATTAACGAGCTAGCTATGGCTGAATTATATGAAAGAAATATTTTCTTTGCTAAAGAATTATTAGATACAAATATTCAAAAAAATTTATTCAAGAAACCATTTAGTAACGTAAATTTGCAAAAAGCTATAAAAGAAGCCGAAATACTTTATGGTATTAAATAGAAAAAACACACAAATGATCTGCAAAAGCAGACATTTTTGTTTTATTGAAAAAAATAGAAAAGTGTGGTAAAATTGGCATTGACATGACCCCAACAATCCTAACAATACGAATGATACGAAAAAAGATTGCAAAGAGAGATCGTATTTAGTTTTATTCTAATTGCTATTTGCTAATTACGTATTTATTGCCGAAGTGCCCCCACACTCAAAAAGATTAAGATTAAAAATAAAATTTTTAATCAGGGAACGTATAAAATTTATGAGTAATAATAATTTTAATTTAGACGTTTCACGCGATAAAATAACATTATTCGCTCATAATCTTTATTGAGTGTGGGGATACACTAGTTCTTTGCAAAATGTTTTTTAAAATACAATTTGTTTTAGTTAATTCAATCCTATAATATTCTTTATGCCGAAGTGGCGGACCCGACAACCTATTAACTTTAATTTTGGGTCAACTTATTTTAATTGTTAGGTAACGCTCTCGTGCAACAATATGTTCTTTAAATATTATTGATATTGTCAAAATTATTCAAAAATTGATAAATCAATTTTTACAAAGTTTCTAGGTGTCCGGGTAGTCATTTGGAACATTAATTTGTTTTAGATAACTCAATCCCATAACACTCTTTATGCCGAAGTGGCGGAACTGGCAGACCTGCCTACCGGCAGGCAGGCGCGCACGAGTCGTGCTGTTGCCAAATAAAATGTTTTTTAAAAAATGAATAAATATAATTTATTTGCCGAAGTGGCGGACCCGACAACCTATTAACTTTAATTTTGGGTCAACTTATTTTAATTGTTAGGTAACGCTCTCGTGCAACAATATGTTCTTTAAATATTATTGATATTGTCAAAATTATTCAAAAATTGATAAATCAATTTTTACAAAGTTTCTAGGTGTCCGGGTAGTCATTTGGAACATTAATTTGTTTTAGATAACTCAATCCCATAACACTCTTTATGCCGAAGTGGCGGAACTGGCAGACGCGCACGACTCAAAATCGTGTGAAGCAATTCATGTGGGTTCGACCCCCACCTTCGGCACCCCCACACCAACTTTCATTTATATTTATTAAATTATTTGTAAAACCAATATAATGAGTATTATCTTTAATATTTTTTAGTATATATACGTAATACATATTATATACAAATAATTTAATAAATAGATAAAGTTGCGCAATCAAAAGAAAGTATTATCTACAAAGTTGAAAGTTCCCTACAAAATAGTGTATTACGAAGCCTACGCTTCAAGAGATGAAGCCAAACTTCGTGAATATAACCTTAAATTACGAGCTCAAGCTCTAAATGCCTTAAAGAGACGCATAAAGAAATCTCTTGAAGCTTAATGAAAGTTGGTGTGGGGGCTGGCCCCGCTTCGCCTACCTACCGGCAGGCAAGCTCCACAACTAACCAAAGGTTGGTGTGGGGGCTGGCCCCCAAAGGAAAGTTCCAATGTTCAAACAGAAAGACGAAGAGAAGACAATGGTAATTAGTAATTGCTTTTTAAACTTTACTATTTACTTCTTTCTCTTTACAATGCTTTACTACTGCTTTACTATCGTCTTACTAAAATATATGATAAGTTCCAATGTTTGATGTTTAAACAGAAAGAGTAATTGGTAAATGGTAATTAGTAATTAAAAAAACTCCTTCATTTTAACAAAAATTCTCTCAATAAAAAGTTGTATTTTAAACAACTTTTAAAAGAGGGGGAAAATTTAAATAAATATTAAAAAAGCAATATGGATATGATTGATACAAATATGATGGTGGATAATAATCCTGAAAAAATTATCAATAATTCTAATAAAAAATTTAAAATAAATATCAAGTCTTGATTTAAAAAGTTCTTTACAAAAAAGAACATTATTAGTTTAATTGTAATTTTTATATTGTTGTTGGGACTAACTCAGGTGTCGGTTAATTTTGGTTATCAAATGGGTATGGTGGATAGTTTCAAAAAACAAAATCAACTAAACTTTTGATTGAGCCAAAATATTCTTGGATTTTCTAACAAAAAATCCGAAAGTAATTGATATGTGTTTTGAGATGTTTGATCAAAATTGAAAAATGAATATGTCGAGAAAGAAGAACTGAATGACGAAATTTTAATTGAAAATGCAATTAGAGGAGTTGTGGCTTCCACTGGTGATCAATTTTCCGAATTTTTAACTTATAAAGATTATGAAGAGCTAAACGGTGAATTAGCTGGTTCTTTCGAAGGAATTGGAGCTGAAATTAGTCAACGGGATGGTCAAGTGGTAATTGTAGCTCCATTAAAAAATTCACCAGCTGCCAAAGCCGGTTTAAGGCCAGGTGATATAATTATTGAAGTAGATAAAACATCAACTATTGATTTTTCGGCTACCGAGGTTGTAAAGCTAATTAGAGGCAAAAAAGGAACAAAAGTAAATGTGACGGTGTATCGCGAATCGATAGCCGATAAAAAAGTTTTTGAAATTGTTAGGGAAACAATTAGTATTCCATCGTGTGATGTTGAATTTACAAATGATAATATAGCGGTTTTACGAATATATAATTTTTATGATAATGTATTAACCGAATTTGCAAAAGCCCTTGAAACTATCAAACAAAAAAATCCAAAAGGAATAATCGTTGATTTAAGAAATAATCCTGGTGGTTATTTAGATGCTTATTTAGAAATGGCTGGTGATTTTTTCAATAAGGATGAAGTGATATTAATAGAAGATTTTAATGGTAATCAACAAAATATAACGGAAGTATCAAATGGTGATGGTTTTCTTAAAAATAAAAAAATGGTGGTATTGATCAATGGTGGCACGGCCTCAGCGGCTGAAATATTAGCGGGAGCCTTGAGAGATAACAATAAAGTTAAAATTATTGGTGAACAATCGTTTGGCAAGGGCAGTGTGCAAGAATTGATGCCGTTACGTGATAATAATTTTCTAAAACTGACCGTTGCCTATTGGTTAACGCCTAAGGGAATTAATATTTCCAAAAAAGGTATTACGCCGGATATTGAAGTTTTAATACCCGAAGATATGATTGATGCCACGGGAGCTTATGAAGGAATTGATTTAGTAAAAGATATTCAACTTAAAAAAGCCGTGGATGAATTAAATAAAATCATAAAATAAAAAAATGAAAGTAGTTTTATTAAAAGATGTAAGAGGTTTTGGCAAAAAAGGTGAAATTAAAGAAGCTAAAGATGGCTATGCTAAAAATTTTTTGATTAAAAATGGTTTAGCCAAAATTGCTGATATTGGTGCAATCAAAGAAGCTACATTTTTGCAAAAACAAAAAATTGATAAACAACAAAAGATTAATGATCATATCAAACAATTGGAAAATCAATTAAAATCAATTGTTTTAACAGTAGCTTTAAAGTTTTCTGAAAAAGGGAATGAAGCTTATGAATCGTTAAACAAAAAACAAGTGATGGAGGTGCTAAAAAAAGATTTTAAAATTGATCTATCTTCAGAAACAGAGATAGTATTTGAAAAAAATATAAAAGAAAAAGGAGCGCACATTGTCCATATTAATTTGGGCTATGGAGTGGTGGTTCCTTTAAAAATTGAAATAGTGGCAAAATAATTATAAAACGTTGATAACGGTAATTTTTTTGATTTTACCTTGAAAATTGGTTTTGTGTTTATTAGTAAATTTAACTAAACCATCTTTAGTAGCATAGATAGTATTGTCTTTACCTTGTTTAACATTTTTACCAGGATAAAAATCATTACCGTTTTGTTTAGCAATAATTGATCCGTTAGTGACTTGATTGCCATCGTGGACTTTAATACCTAATCTTTTGGCATTGGAATCTCTACCATTACGCGATGATCCGCCAGCTTTTGTATGAGCCATAATAAATTATTTAATATATTTTTCTATATGGTAAACATTATATCAAATTTTTATAAATTTGTAAAGACAGCTTGGTTTTGATTGAAAAATAACATAGTTTGATTGTTGTTTGGTATTTTTATGTTTGGATTAGGCATAATAACGGGTGGTCAGCTACTCAAAAGGCCGCCTATCACTATTGTTGGTGATGTGGTAGAAATGGCTAGTTTTAAAGATTATATAGATGAAAAAATCGTAAGTACCAAACCTACAAGTACGACTAATACAACTTTAAACATAAACAATTTAGATACAAATGGTTTTGTGGCTAGTAATCGGGGAAAATATTATTATCCAGTGAATTGTAATTTGGCAAAAAATTTAAGTCAGAATAATTTAATTTATTTTGATACCGAAGAAAAGGCTATTATTGCTGGTTATGCTAGGCAAACCAAATGTGATTAAAAATCTAAAAACCGCCAATTATTGGCGGTTTTTAGATGTCAGTGAAATCGTCATAAATGCGATTTTGAATGTTTTTGTTGATGTCGCCGTTTTTAAATATACTATTTTCGCTTTTATGAATGGCGGTTACGATTTTAGTTTTATTTTTAACAATTTTACAATTATTAATTTGATTGCGAATATCTTCGGGAATTTCTCGCATAATTTTTTTAAATTCGGTTTGGTCAATTTTAATCAGTTGAGTTCATTTACCCAGAGGTTTTAAAATATCTTTGATTTTCTTTCATTCATAAGCACAATCTTCTAAGTCATTTAATTGGAAACAGCCCTGATCACTCTCTAGCTGATATAAATTTTTAGCTACTAAATAATTATCAACTTTAGATTTGATATTGTCAATTTCTTTTTCGATATTTTTACGTTTTTGATGTAAGTCAAAATATTTATCCATTAAATGTTTAATGTTGGTTTCGTCTTTTTCAATACTATTTTTTGGTTGATAATGTTTAAACACTGGACATATATTTTTATAACCACATCAATCACATAAGTTATTTGGTTTGGGGGCGAAAACTTTTTCTTTTTGAATATCTTTGATGGTTTTAAGAATTTTGCTTTTGGTTTCAATTAAATCTTCAACAGTTCTTTTGGTTTTAATAATTTCGCCAAATTTTAAAAAATAAAGAGATAAATCTAGGTCTTTGATATTAATGTTTGGTCATTGATCTAAAAAGGCCAGGGCATAAATTGAAAGCTGAGAGTTTTGATTGACTTTATTTTGAGTTGGCAACCTTTTGCCAGTTTTGTAATCCATTATTTCATAACGATCTTGGCTTTTTTGAATGCGATCGATAATGCCCGAAACGATATGAACTTGATTGTTTGAATCATTTAAACTAATTTCGAAGGGATTTTCTAAACTCAAAATAGTGACATCTTTATGGCCATTTTTTTGATAAAAATTTTTAAGCATCATCAAGCCCTCATCAAAATAAAAATTATTTAATGTCTTTTCTTTTTGATTTTTAATATCAAAATATTTAATTTCAAGTCAATGCTTTTCGAAGAAAGATAGAAGATCTTTTAAAGAAATTTTACGATGATCGTTTTCAAAAAATCATTGCAAAATATAATGCAAATATGAACCGAAGATCGCTTCTTCGGATTTGGGTTCCACAATTTTATCAATTTGATTTAATTTGTATTTATGAGGACACTGTTTAAATGTCTCCATGGCGGAGTGGGAAATACGCATGAATTATAGCTAAACATTTATTGGTAATAGTTTAACAAAATTTTTGATAATACACAATGTTGATTATTTTTAAAATATGGTATAATAACGGTAATTTAAAATTAAAAAATAAATATGGTAAAGCCAATTACTAAAATTTCATTCTATTTAAATAACAAAAATAAAAGGGCAATATATGCCTATAATTTAATTAGGACTTTTATTAGTAAAAACTATCCAAAAGTTTCAATTGATAATCAGCGGCCGGAAGTTGTGTTTGTGCTAGGGGGTGATGGTTTAATGATAAAAGCCATTAAAAGTTTTAATTATATCCATTCGTTATTTTTTGGATTAAATTTAGGTAATGTTGGATTTTTAACATCAATAAGAGATTCAAAAAAATTTTTAGAAGGTATAAATAAATTGTTGAATGGTAATTATTTTGTGAGTTCAAGAAATTTAATAAAAGTGGAAGTTTGACGAGACAAAAAGATGGTGTTTAAAGACGATGTTTTAAATGAAGTTGCCGTTCAAAATTTAGTGGGTATGGTTAAGGCCGAAGTTAAAATTAATGATTTGGCTTTTCAAAATATTTTTGGCACTGGAGTTTTAATTTCTACACCGACGGGCTCAACCGCTTACAATTTATCAGCCCATGGGCCAATTGTGATGCCAAATTTGGAATGTTTAATATTAACCGAACTTATGGATCATAATATTCCAACGCCAAGTTTAGTAGTTGGGAAAAATGAAAAAATAAGTATTGAAATTGTTGATTTTCGAATTAAAGAAGCGTTTCAGTTAAAACAAGGTTTACAAAATATTAATTGTGATGTGGTTTTGATTAGCGATGGTTCAAAAATTTATACACTTAGAAAAAGGGATAAAATAATAATTACCAACAATCATAAAAAAATTTATTTTGGAGAATTAGAGAAGAATTATTTTTTATCCAGCTTAAAAGAAAAATTTTATAAAAAATAAAAAACAGGCCGACAACGCGTCGGCCTGCCAATTGATCGCGATGAAAGTACACTGGAGTTTTTTCTCTAGTGATACCTCCTTTCTTAGCTAATTTTGGCTAAATAAGCCTAAATGAGCTTGTAATTAAACTTCTAATATATTAATAACACATTTTTAAAATAAAAAAAAGACCGGCGATAAAACTGCCGGTCCACAGCCTAATGGCTGTCGCTCAGGAACATTACACCAACGGGCTTGCTTTGGATAACCCCACGGGGGTCGGGCCGGACAACACCAACTTGATCGTCTTGGGTTGTGCTGTCAAATCGGATGAAGATAGCCGAACATAATTAGGTGCACCCATATAGGTTTCCTCCTTTCCTTATAAAATACTCATTATATTGTAGCATGAAATATATATAATTACAATATAATGCATCAAGTTGTCGCTCCAATGTGATAATGTCTTAATACTGCAAAATAAGAATGTCCGCCCTGAGTAATTTAGGCAATTAACAAACAAAGAAAAACATTAATCAGAACG
This sequence comes from Patescibacteria group bacterium, assembly GCA_022709715.1. Classification (GTDB taxonomy): domain Bacteria; phylum Patescibacteriota; class Minisyncoccia; order UBA6257; family JAKLIH01; genus JAKLIH01. The sequence continues at coordinate 30,677 of JAKLIH010000008.1, forward strand.
CTGCTAGGCAGTGTTCTGATTTCAAACTATATATTATGTATTCGTAATTTTTATATCTATTTTATCATACGCATCGCAGATACTTGCAATTTTTTTGAAAATATACTACAATTTATATAATCAAGTTTTTTAAATATTGTTTAAAAAGTTATTATGAAAAAAAATAATTTATTATTAGTTATTGGGTTAGTTGTTTTAATTGCTATTGCAATGATTTGAATATTAAGAGGTAGCAGTCCATTAACAACCACACCGCCTACTACACCCGATCAAACATTTAATAATGATGTTGTAGAGATTCCTCAAGATACTGATATACCGCTAGATGGATTAAATATTGCTCCGGAAACAATTCCAGCTCCATAAATTGTTAATAAAAACAGCGCTAACTTAGCGTTGTTTTTTTGTTTGTAATTTGGTAAGATAAATATAATATAAAATTAAATTTTTGATATGGAAAGACAAGAAGCTTATGAATTGTTAAAAAAGAATGTTTTTAATGAAAATTTAATAAAACATTGTGTATCGGTTGAGTCAATTATGATAAAAATCGCAGAATATTTTAAAGAAGATACTAAAAAATGAGGTTTAAGCGGATTATTGCATGATATTGATTATGAAAAAACCAAGGACAATCCAACAACTCATGGATTAATTTCAATTGATATCTTAAAACCTTTTAATTTGGACGATGAAATTTTAGAGTCAATTAAAGGTCATAATGAAATGCTTGGTTTGGAAAGAAAAACCTTAATGGCCAAGGCTTTGTTTTGTGTTGATCAATTATCGGGGTTGATTGTGGCTAGCACTTTGGTGCTACCATCTAAAAAAATCCAAGATTTGACGTTAGATTCAATAATGAAAAAATTTAAAGAAAAAAGTTTTGCGAAGGGAGCTAAAAGAGAAAATATTTCATTGTGTGAAAGTGATTTAAATATTAAACTAGAAGATTTTATTTTGATAGCTTTAAAAGCTATGCAATCGGTAGCTAGTGAAATTGGTTTGTAATTTTGTGGAAAATAGGGTAGAATAGTAAAGAGTAAATAGTAAGTAGTAAATGGTAATTGGTAATTATTTATTCTTTACAATTGTTTTACTATTGCTTTACTACTGCTTTACCATTGTTTTAATATAATAATACAATACAGTATGTGGATATTATATATTTTAAAAATCATTGGCTTAAAAATTGTTTTGTTTTTTAAACATTGATATGTTGATGGTTTTGAATTTTTATATAGATATTTTATGTTTGTTATGCGTTCACTGGATAGAGAATGGGCGTTACTATCAACTATAAAATATTTGTTTAAGCCACTATATCAAGATTATTCTTTCGCTGGTTATTTTATTGGTATTGGTTTTCGTTTATTGCGATCATTTGTTGGCTCGATTATTTATTTAATTGTTACTTTGGTTTTTGTTTTTATGTATTTAGTTTGATGTGGTGTAATACCGCTTTTAATTTTTAAATTTTTAAAATCATAACATTATGTTGTCTTTATTTAATCCTAGTGGTAAGGATATAAAATCAGCGTTGGAAAGATTATCATTTAGTCGCTGAGAAAATAAAATTATCGATATTGTATTGCCATCAATTTGAGCTTTTAGTTTTTGTTGTGCTGGACTGTTCATCACTCATGATCGATTATGTTATTTATCTTTTTTAATATTGTTAATTTTAGTGGATATATATGTAAATAGAAATAAAGCTAATAGGGGAGTGACTTTAAAAGATTTAAATCAAAAAACCATTGTAATTGATAATTTTGTTCGTCATGATGTTGAAATGTTAATTTTAAAAACTTATTATCAAGCTGTTTATTATCAGCAAGATTTTAGATTGTTGTTGTTCAAAGCTTTGATTGGTGAGTCATTAATTTTTCGAAGCTTGGTAAAAATGGATATTAAGCCATCGGAGGTATTGCAAAAGATAAATCAAGAATATAAAAATAAAGTTAAAGTTGATAAAACTGAATTACAAAATTATATTAAAGAATTATTAACTAAAGCGTTTTTGGAATCGCTGGATATACGTCAAAACCAAATTAATAAATCCTCTTTGTTTTTAGCTTTATTAAATGATCAAAAAAGTGGAATTATGAATGTGATTATTAATCGTTTTTCTATTAATCACGATGACATTTCTAATGCTCTAGTGTTGCTAAGTATTCCAGTTCCAAATGTTGACCATTTAACGGCTGGAGTTGGCGATTTTTTTAAACTACGCATGAAATATGGCTATAAATTTAAAATTGATAGAGCTTTTCTTTCTAGACCAACTAATTATTTAGATAAAGTATCAATTGATTTGACATCACTAGCCAGAAGAATGCAAATTGGATTTTTAGTTGGTCATGATCGTGAGTTTGATCAAATGATGAATATTTTATTAAGACCGGGGCTAAACAATGTGATGCTAATTGGCGAACCTGGTAGTGGTAAAGAAACGATGGTTATGTATTTAGCCATGAAAATTGTTTTTGATGAAGTGCCAGCTCATTTGTTTGACAAAAGATTAATCATGCTTAATATTGGTGATATTACCCAGGGTGCTCAAAATGTCGGCGAATTACAAAATCGTTTATCAAATATTGTGAAAGAAATAATTGAAGCAGGAAATATTATTCTTTATATTCCCAACATTTATAATTTAAAACAAACCAATATAGAAAATACTGGTATCAATGCTGCTGATTTTTTGAAGCAAGTATTTCAATCTAGTTTGGTGCCAATTATTGGTAGCACAACACTGCTTGAATATCATACTGTTATTGAAAAAGATGCTGAATTTTGCAATATGTTCGAAAAAGTAAAAATGGAAGAAATTAATGAAAACGAAGCCATTAAAATTTTAAGTTACGAAGCCTTAGCTTTAGAAAAACAAAGCAAAGTAGTGATAACCTATCAAGCTATTAAACGAGCAGTGTCACTGGCAAAACGCTATATCACGGATAAATTATTACCAAGTTCAGCTAGTGATTTATTAAAAGAAGCCATATCTTATGTTAAAACTAACAGGCGTAATTTGGTTACTGAAGAAGACATTGTTTTATTAATCGAAAATAAAACTAATGTGCCAATATCAAAAGTTACAAAAAATGAATCAAAAAATTTGCTTGATTTAGAAAATATCATTCATCAAAAATTAATTGATCAAGAAGAAGCAGTTATATCAGTAGCTAGTGCGATTCGAGAATATCGAGCTGGACTTGCAAAAAGTAAAGGGCCAATTGCTACCTTCTTATTTGTGGGGCCGACAGGTGTAGGTAAAACCGAACTTTCAAAAATTTTAGCCGATACCTATTTTGGTACAATTGATAAAATGATTCGTTTTGATATGTCCGAGTTTCAAGACGAAGATTCGATTAATCGATTTATTGGTAGCGGTGATGGCAAAATTAGTGGGCTATTAACTGAAGCCGTCAAACACAATCCATTTTCATTAATACTTTTAGATGAATTTGAAAAAGCCAATCCAAAAATATTAAATTTATTTTTGGCGGTTTTTGATGAAGGTAGATTAACTGATAATGTGGGTAGATTGATTGATTTTAACAATACAATTATTATTTGTACATCCAATGCTTTATCAAATTATATTCAAGAAGAACTAGCTAAAGGTATAAACTATGAACAATTATCGGAAAGTATTAAATACAAATTAACTAGTGTTTATAGACCGGAACTATTAAATCGATTTTCAAAAATTTTGGTTTTTAAACCTTTATTGCCTGAACATATTTTACAAATTGCTAAATTGCAAATTGATAAATTAAAAACTTTATTATTAAAAGAGCAAGGTATATATTTAGAAATTACTGATGAAGCCATTAGCCAACTAGCTCAAATGGGATTTGATAAAGTTTTTGGAGCAAGGCCCTTAGAGGGTGTGATTAGAGATAAAATCAAAGCTCAATTGTCTGAAGCAATTTTAAAATGTGAATTAGTTAAAAATGGTAAAGCTATAATTGATTTCAAGAATAATGAATTTGTTATGAGCGTAATAAGCTAGCGCGACCCCAACAACCCGAACGCATCCCCCACACTAACCATAGGTTGGGGTGGGGGCCAAGCCGAATTATCCGAAATGGAAAACAGTAGTAAAGAGTAAATGGTAATAAAAAGAGTAAGTAGTAAATGGTAATTAGTAATTAAAAAATAAATTTAATTTAAAATATATGAAAAAAATATTTGTGACTCGAAAAATGAATGGGGAAGCTTTTAAAAAATTAACTGATTTGGGTTATCAGGTAGATATTAATGATGAACATTTAAGTAATAGTCAAGAATTAAAACAAATTGTCAAAGATTACGATGCTATTATTACTACTGTTGGATGTAAAATTGATAAGGAAGTAATAAACGAAGCAACTCCTCAACTTAAAATTATTGCTACAGCTTCGGTTGGATATGATCATATTGATATTGAAAGTTGCAAAGATAAAAATATTTTAGTCACTAACACTCCAGGGGCTAATGCTTGATGTGTGGCTGAGCATACGGTGGGTTTAATTTTAAATTTAACACACCGGATTAATGAATCCGATAGATTTGTTAGAAAGGGTGAGTTTCATGGTTTTCAATTTGATTTATTTGTGGGAGATGAAATAAAAAATAATACAATTGGTATTGTTGGTTTAGGAAATATCGGTAAAGATTTAGCCAAGATATTAAAAAATGGTTTTGGCTGTAAAATTTGTTATTATGATTGTAATCGCAATGAACAATTTGAAAAAGAAATTGGAGTTGAGTTTATATCAACGTTAGAAGAATTAATGTCAAAAGCGGATATTGTTTCAATCCATGTGCCGCTATGCGAACAAACTAAATATTTGATAAATGAATCAAATTTAAAATTAATGAAGAAAACCGCTTATTTAATTAATACTTCCAGAGGGTTAGTAGTAAATGAAAAAGATTTAGTTTTAGCTTTACAAAACAAAACTATTAAAGGAGCAGCGTTAGATGTATTTGAAAATGAACCAATCATTTCAGAAGAATTGTTTGATATGGAAAATGTAATTTTAACACCTCATATTGCCGCATCATCGGACGAATCTCACGTAAATATGATAAACATGGCGATTGATAATGTTATAAATGTTCTAGATGGTGGAAAGCCGGAGAATATATGTAATTCGTAATTAGCAAATAGTAAAGAGAAAACAATAGTAAGACGGTAGTAAAACAATTGTAAGACAATAGTAAGACCCACCACGACCAACCAGAGGTTGTTGTGGTGGCAGGTTTTTGATTTATGGATTTGCTAGTCCCCACACTCAGAAAAGTTTTGGAGCGATAAACGTAATATTCTGTAACTAAACATTCTAATTAAAATGCACTTTACTTGATAAATTGAATCATCCCTCGGTTAAAAATTCCATTTTTAACCTTAAACTTTCTGAGTGTGGGGGACTTTTGATTTTTGATTTATGGATTTGACCTTTGAGATTTGAGATTTGAGATTTTTAAACATGTAAGTATCTTTTAATTTATAGCCAAGTTTTTTGTAATATTCTCTAACACCAACTCCAGAAATAACGGCCATTTTGTTTATGTGAAATTCGTTTTTGGCAATTGTTTCGGCTTGATTGATTAATTGTTTACCAAGACCTTGGTGTTGAGCGGCTTTTGATTTTCGATCCACTTTAATTTGCTGACCGTAAGTATGAACTTCACGAATAATGGCCGAATCTTTGAGAATATCAAAAACCGGTTTTGTTTTTGAAGGGATACGTAATCGCAATAAACTATAAATTTTATCTCGATTTTTATCTTCAACGCTTAAAAATATTTCATGACCATCATTGGCTGAATAATCAGTGCGAAAAATTTTTAAATTTTTACTTGACTTTCATTCATCTTTTATTTCGCGGAATCTAATTTCTCAAACTTTTTGTTTTTCTTTTGTTAATTCTTTTTCAATGATATCACGTAAATTAGAAATTTTTACACCACCAATAATACTTTGAGCGGGAATGTCACGAATTAATCGTTGAACTCGAACGTAAGTTGGCAAAACAATTAATATATTTTTTAATAATTTTGATAAGGTTTTATAAGTATAAGGTTTGTATTTGCCTTGTTGATAAACTTCGTATAATTTGGCTTCTTTCATTACCATGCAAGGATAAATTTTAAGCATATCCGGTTGGAAATCTTGATTAGTAAACAAGGTTTTAAACATGGCTAAATCTTTTTTGGGATTGGAACCATAAAGATTGGGCATCATGTGATAGCAAATTTTGAAACCAGCGTCTTTTAAAAGTTTAGTGGCTTTGATAGTGGTTTCAACCATATGGCCACGATTGTTTAGTTTTAAAATATCATTAAAAACGCTTTGAACGCCGAGCTCAACGCGAGTGACACCAAGCTTACGTAAGTGCTTGATTTCTTGATTGTTTATAAAATCGGGTCTAGTTTCAATTGTTAAACCAACAATGCGATTTTTTGATTTTTCATTTAATTTTTGAGAGTCTTCTAAATTTTTTGATGTTTTTCCATTGCAAACATCAAAAATCTTTTTAATAAAATTGGTTTGATAATTTTTGTTGAAAAAAGAAAAGGTTCCACCAATGATAATAATTTCTAATTTATCGGTAGGATGCCCATTTAATTGTAAAACTTTTAATCGCTCCATAACTTGTTTTTGGGGGCTATAATTATG
>JAKLIH010000080.1 GCA_022709715.1 Patescibacteria group bacterium
TGTGCCACCGGAAGAGCCAATTGATCCAGGTCAACCAACACCGGAGGATAGATATGTTTGTGATTTTACTTCTCAAAGTTATAATAATTTATATAATTGTATTGTGGCTTCGGGACCGGTTAAACCAGGTGAATTAGTGTGTGATGTTAATACAAATAAAGAAATTCCAGTTACTCAAGAAGTTGAAAAAACATTTTTATGAATTTTCCCGTATACAGATACAGTTACAGAAATGGTAACTTATAATCCGGCTTGTTTTTGGAATGACGATGGAGAAACTCCACCACCAACTGGTCCAATCGTTCCAATTACACCACCGGTTAATCCAGAAGATCCTGATAATGGTGATGATGGTGGTGATGATAAAACCGATCCAGGTACAAAGCCGGATGATGATAAAGAAAATGATGACGGACCAATTAGTCCAATCGCTTGTAGAGTGTCGATGTTTGGCTTTTATGATAAACTGGCTAAGCCGCCCAAGTATGTGAACAATTTATTTACCACCAAAAAAGTAGTAGAAAATCCAACTCTAGAATATTACGCTGAGAATTGTGAAAGTTGTAAGCTAGTAATCACTAGTGAAGACGGAAATAGTGTGGATGAATTTATTATTGATAATAGTGCTTTCCAAAACAATCTTGAACCAAC
>JAKLIH010000081.1 GCA_022709715.1 Patescibacteria group bacterium
CTTAAAAAATATTCGTACTTAAAGATAATTTATCCTATTTTAAAAATATTTGATCATGAAACTATGACAGTTATTTATCAAAAAACCTAAGATTTTCCTACCCTAATGCTTTCCAGCTGGGTTAGTGCGTCTCTAGCCATTTTATAATCCGGGTAAGCGGCTAGTATTTGTTTCATGATATTTTTTGCCTCATCGACTTTTCCCACCTGAGCATAGACAATACCCAAAACAAAATTTGCCTGGGGATCATTTGGTTGCACTTTCACTGCTTCATTAGCATGATTTAGGGCTAAATCAAATTTACCTTCATTCAAATCAATTTGAGTCAAGCTAAGGTATGTTTGAAATAGGGTTGGTGAGAACCGGAGGGCTGTATCATAAGATTCGCGGGCTAGATCGAGTCGTCCGGTTTTAAAAAATATATTAGCCCTGTTGTGATAGGCATCAGCATAATTTGGTTTTACGAGGACTGATTGGGTAAATCCTTTAATGGCGTTATCATATTGCTTTAATTTATCGTAATCATCACCAATGTTGTTCCAGGCATTATGGCTATTTGGCGATACCTGACAGGTATTTACCCATAAATTGTGGTTGGTACTCCAGTCGATATTTCTGACGTAAACTCTAACTGCATAATAGGCAAGTATT
>JAKLIH010000082.1 GCA_022709715.1 Patescibacteria group bacterium
ATTTTAAAAGATGAAATATCAATAAATAATTTTAGTTTGAGTGATGTATGTAGGTATCTTGATATTAATCGAGAAAAATGTCATACTGCTTTATATGATGCAAAATTTACTTTTGAGGTTTATAAAAAATTATATGAAAAAATTAAATAATTACAATGAATTTAAAATCTAAACACTCCTTCACTCTCGTAGAACTCATGATAGTAATAGCCATACTAGCCATACTTTCAGCAATTGTAATCTTCACCCTTAATCCATCAAGATTATTTGACAATTTCAGAGATACTAGACGAGTAAATGATATCTTAACCATCAATAAAGCCATAATCTTCATGGAAGGTTGAAATACCAATGGTTTTAGCTATGGTAGTACCAGTATTGTATATATTAGTCTCCCTGATTCATCTTCAACCTGTTCTAGTTATACCTTACCAGTATTACCAACATCTTACTCCTATAGCTGTAAACCATTAAGTACCTATAGAAATACAGATTCAACAGGTTGAATTCCTATTGATTTTACTATCTCAAGTAATAACCGATATCTTAATATCTTACCCATAGATCCCACTAATGATTCTACCTACTTCTATACCTACTTTTCATCTTCATCTTATGAACTAACCTCAATTCTTAAGAACCCCAA
>JAKLIH010000083.1 GCA_022709715.1 Patescibacteria group bacterium
TTCTAAAACCCTTGATTGAATTTACTCAAGTGAAAACCGGAAAAATCATGACAATACCTTTACACCATAAAATCATTGAAATAGTGAATAAGTATGGTGGAGAATTTCCAAGAAAAATATCAGACCAAAAATACAATGATAACATTAAAATAGTTTGTAAGTTAGCAGAAATCAAAAAACCTACACATGGTGTTAAATTTGATCCTGAAACAAAAAACAAAGTTGAAAAAGAATATGAAAAGTGGGAATTAGTATCTTCACATATTGGGAGAAGGTCTTTTGCAAGTAATAATTACGGAAAAATACCAACCTCTTTTTTAATGTACGTTACAGGGCATACAACTGAAGCAATGTTCTTGACCTACATTGGCAAAAGCAATAAAGATATAGCAATGGAATTAACAAATTATTTTTAGTCGTATGTCTAGTTACAGTAAAATATACAGTGGCCAATTTAATGTCAAAAACATTAATTACGCAAATGGTTTAGGATTCATTTCGAAAAATTTTAAGAGTTTAAATTGTATTGATTTTAATAAGCAGTATGAAACATTATTACTTCTTTTTCTAGAAAAGGATTTCACTAACAATGAAATATTGTTTCTAAGAAACGGGATTCTCGAATTATTTTCAGCA
>JAKLIH010000084.1 GCA_022709715.1 Patescibacteria group bacterium
ACAGTACAGAACAAATGTTTTTATCTTACATCGGTAAAAGCAACAAAGATTTAGCAATGGAGTTAACGAATTATTTTTAACATAATAGGTTTTTTAATACTTTCACATTTTAATACTTTAATGCAAACTGATGGCAGAATTAAGTAATGAAAAAGAGAAGGCACTTGACTTTCTTTTAGAACACGTAAACACGGAGATTTTTAGTTATGAACAACAAGAAAGAGATTTGGGGAGACTTGATTATTCGTTATGTTCTGATGATGATGAAAAATCACTTATTACAAAAGAGAAAGTAGAAAAATTTAAAAAAAGTATTCAAAAATGCAATCCTGTTATTGCTGGTTTTTTAAACGCTTTGATATCTCCTGACCCTTTAAATATAGAATTTGAAGAGAAGAGAGAAGTAATTACAATTAATTTTTTACAAGAGCATTATTATGAACTAATTGAAGTTTTATCAAAAATAGACCTCAATGAAATAGAAAGATATAAATTTAAAAGTGTAATTGAAAATTTAGGTTTTAAGTATAAGTTATTAAAAGAATTTATCCAGGGAGTTTGTGACATAAACAGCCTGCTTCTATATAAGTCTTTTATTGATATTCCAAAAGATGAAGATTTGAACTATG
>JAKLIH010000085.1 GCA_022709715.1 Patescibacteria group bacterium
GTCGTCACACACCATTCCATAACAACTATCGTCCACAGTTCTATGTTAGAACTACTGACGTAACTGGTACTATTTCTTTACCAGCTGGAGTTGAAATGGTAATGCCAGGTGATAACTTAACTATTGAAGTAACTTTATTAAGTGCAATTGCTTTGAATGTAGGTTTACGTTTCGCAATCCGTGAGGGTGGTAGAACTGTAGGTGCTGGTCAGGTTACTGAGATTCTTGATTAATTCAATAAATATATAAAGCCAGTTACTATTCTTATGAATATTACTGGCTTTAAACAAACGGGTGTAGTTCAAGGGTAGAATAGCGGTCTCCAAAACCGTTGATGGGAGTTCGAATCTCTCCACCCGTGCAAAAACAAATAAGAATGACAAAAGTTGTTAATTACATAACAGATGCTTTCGAAGAATTGAAGTCTAATGTAACTTGGTTACCTTGGTCTGAAGTACAACGTCTAACAATTATAGTAGCTATTTTTACAGTCGTCTTTGCTTTAGCTACATGGGGTGTTGACGAAGTTTTTAGAAAAGCTATATCAGGATTTTTTAATTTGATAAAAGGATAATTTCTGTTATGGCTGATAGTAGTTTAAAAAAATGGTATGTCGTT
>JAKLIH010000086.1 GCA_022709715.1 Patescibacteria group bacterium
TCATAACCATATTTAACGCTGACATCGTAAATCGCCTTGGCCAGATCGGTCTCAACGCCTGAGTCAACGTTGACTCCAGAAAGCAGGGACTGTAATGATTGCGCCACTTCCATAAAAACGGATTTGTAGACGGTGAGAAGAGAAAGATTATTGGAAATCTTGGCAACTATATCGTTAACCAGACGCTCTACAGCGGCGTCAAGAACTTCACGGTCAGTTGACTTCTCGTCCGTTTTTTTACTTGGAACGTAAGGCATAAGATTGAAGAATTTTTCTGGTGCGCACACTTGGGATCGAACCAAGGACCTCTGTCTTATCAGGACAGCGTTCTACCACTGAACTATGTGCGCTCGCAATAAATGTACTAAATTGGGCTTGCTGACGGAGCAATTGTCGGGGTAATCGTGGAAATCGGAGGGATACTTGATTCTAAGGTAGATGTAGAGGCGCTCGGCAAAGGAGTAATGGAGATAATCGGAGTAGTCGTAGCCGTTTCGCTTAAAGCAGGAGTTTCCGTCGGCGTCGGTGTTGCAGTCGTTAAGACGATGCCCAATTTATTTTGAATTTGTTCAAAACTTTTCAAATCAAATTGGGTAATGTTTTGCGTTCCATTATTG
>JAKLIH010000087.1 GCA_022709715.1 Patescibacteria group bacterium
TTATTTAACACAATTTGATTTAATCTATTTAATTGATCTTTGTCGGTAACCAAATTATAATCTTTAAGATCTGTGAAATTATGGTCATTTCTTGGTTTTACATTATATTTAATATTTTTAATTTCTTCATCTGAAATAACTTCCAAACCTAAAAAATTATTAGCAATTTTAAAATTTGTGAGATATATAAAATTAGCGTATTGGATCTTAGTTTCTGGTGTATAATACCAGGTATAATAATTATATTGCATTTAATTTATTTAAAATGACTTGATTGATAATAAAAAATACGGTTTATTCTAAAAATTTCTTTTTCAGAGAATCCTAACATATTTTTCATATCCCAAGGCCATCCTTGTTTTATTACTTCTACAACAAGTCCAACTGATGATTTACTTCGAGTTATTTTTTCCATAAAAGCATTTTCAAAAATATATTTAATTATAAATCTTCTAAGTCCTGAAGCATCAATTCCAATTTCTTGTAAAGAAATTTTTCTAATAAAAAATTTTGCAGCATTATTTTCATCAATATGTTCATATGATATTCCATATTGATTATGTACAACATACTCTATGTCAAATTTGCCTAAGAATCTAACTTGATCTTC
>JAKLIH010000088.1 GCA_022709715.1 Patescibacteria group bacterium
CAAGCCTTTGGTTCAGTAAATAATATAATCACTTGTGGAAATGGTTGTTATGCTTTTAACACAACTGACAACAAAGTAATTATTATAAAGGATTCAACTTTGGGCTTATCAGAATCAGAAGAAAAAAACAACATATCAATATATCCAAATCCAACTACTGATTATTTATTTATAAAAAGTGATTTAGACATAAAAGATATACAAATTTCTGATTTGAACGGTAGAATAATAAATAATTTGGAATTTCAAGATAATAAAATGAATTTAACTAGTTTACAGACTGGTATCTATTTTGCAAAAATAAGTGATATAAATGGAAAAATATTAACTAAGAAAATCATCAAAAAATAGCCTTCTGCCAACAGCAGTTTGCAAAAATGGCGGGTTTTGGGCTTAATTTAAAGTTGGTTTTGTACTTGCAAAGTCAGTGTTTAACCGAAAGTTTAGGCTTCCTTAATCCGCCACTTCGCCAAGCTGCAAAACGTCAAACTGTCTAAAAACCTCCTTCCATTTATTTATTATTTTTGAGTAAAAAAGTGCTTACTAATTTTGTATAGTTCGTTGTTTTTCAGTATATTTAACCATGAAATTTATTAACGGAACCAACAG
>JAKLIH010000089.1 GCA_022709715.1 Patescibacteria group bacterium
AACAGGAAAACTTTACAGAAACGGACTTCAAGTTGGTTCCACTTCTTCTTTATCTGGCAATCCAGTATTCCCTGCGGATAGTAGAATAGAATTAATTGGTTCTTTTAATACAGGCTGAGGGAGAATTAAAGACGGCTCCCTTGATGAAGTAAGAATATATAATAGAGGATTGAGTGCAGATGAAATAGTAGAGATATATAATAAAACTAAGAGTAAATATCAATAAATTATGAATTTATCTATTAAATATATAGAAAATAATAAAATAAAAAAAGAAATTATTCCTTTAGGCAAACAGGGAATACTTTATACTATTGACAATTTTTTTAAATATGGTATAATAAATAACAATAAAACCAAGGTTTCTGATATCAAAAACCTTGATATAATCTATGAGAAAAACGAATTTCCTAGTCAGACAAGCGAGAGAGTCGCTTCAATTATTTTAAAGGTTTTCAAGACAATAAAAAACATTTAAATTTTGTAAAATTATTACTTTAATAGGAATTATAAATATATAATAAACCTAGCACCCTTTTTGTCCAAAAGGTGGTTTTTTCATAATTTGAAGCTAATCAATGGGCATTCTT
>JAKLIH010000009.1:0-12388 GCA_022709715.1 Patescibacteria group bacterium
ATTTTACATCAATGGATGAACTTAGACCAACCAATTCTTCTTGAGATGCCGATCAAGGTATGGGCAGAGTGTATACCAATGTTGATGTACAAAGCGATCGCGTGTTGCGACGGGGCGGTGATTGGGGCAGCGCTTCGGACGCAGGTGCGTATGCCACGCTTCTCGATTGGAGCACGGGTGATGGCAGCAGCAGTGTAGGTTTCCGTTGCGTGAGGTAGTTTTGTAGCTATCTCTTAATCTCTGTAATCCCACAAATAAAGTATCTTGAATGGGAATGGAGCATTCAGAAATATAAGGAATTGAAAGAATGGGTATTTCAAAATTTATTCTTTAGAATAAATTTTATCCGCAAAATTAAAGAGTAAGTAATGAAAAGAGTAATTAGTAATATAAAGAGTAATTGGTAAGTAGTAAGTAGTAATGAAAAGAGTAATGCGCAAATAGTAAAAAATATCAACTTATTAAAATGAAAGATGATTTTTTAATTTTTCAAAAAGCCTATGATTTTGTAATGTTAATTTTCCCAATTATCACAAAAATGCCAAAAGATCATAGATTTATATTGGGACAACAACTGGAAGAAAAAACTTTATCAATTGTAGATCTAATTGTGACTGTAAATAAATTAAATACAAATGACCGTAAAAAATATTTTACAAAATTTAGTGACGCATTTGATCTTTTAATTTTTAGAATAAGATTGTCTAGAGATTTGAAATTAATTACCGAAAAACAATATATGAGAATTATAGAAAAAGAAAACGAACTAATAAAATTGATACATAATTGATTACATTAATATTTTGAGTTTATACTAAATATTATTAAATTAATAATATTTAGGGTAAGATCAAATGCAGCGTGTTGCTACGGGGCGGTAATTGGAACAACACTTCGAACACAGGTGCGTATGCCACGAATCTCAATTGAAACACGGGTAATAGCAACAACAATGTAGGTTTCCGTTGCGTGAGGTAATTTAATTATAACCGGAATAAAATATGGTAAAAGATATTTTGTCAGTGTTAAAAACTACTGATCTTATCCTGTTCCTAAAATATTTAGGACGAATTATAGCCCGCCTATATGGCTTTATATCCTAAGAGAGATGCGTCTCTCTTAGGTAATTGGGCTAATTAATTTTTTGTTATGTATGCTAGATTTTGTGATGAAGAAAATATTTACAATGCGTATTTAAAAGCCAGAAATGGGCGGAGGTATAAAGATGAAATACTTAGGTTTTCGTATAATATTGAAAAAAATTTACAAAATATTGTATATGAATTGAGAAATAATAAATACAAGCACGGATTGTATTATGAATTTGTGGTGAATGATTCTAAAAAAAGAATTATTAGGGCAGCGCCGTTTAAGGACAGAATAATACATCATGCTTTATGTAATATTATAGAGCCAATTTTTGAAAAATCTTTTATTTTTGATAGTTATGCCTGCCGATTAGGAAAAGGATTACACAAAGCGATTAAAAGATTTAAACAATTTTTAAGAATTATTAAATTAAAAAATAATTTAAAAGATTATAATAACATTTATGTTTTAAAATGTGATATTGTTCAGTATTTTAATAGCGTGAATAAAAATATTCTTTTTGAATTGATTAAAAGAAAAATAAAAGATGAAAATATTTTGGCAATAATTTTAATTATTTTAAATTCATACGAAAAAGGGTTACCAATAGGAAATCTTACTTCTCAATTATTTGCTAATATTTATTTACATGAATTAGATTTTTATATTAAAAACGAATTAAAATGTAAGTATTATATTAGATATATGGATGATTTTATTATTTTTGATTTGGACAAGAAAAAATTATGAGAGAAATATGGTTTAATTAAAAATTTTGTATTTGACAAATTAAATTTAAAAATAGACGATAATAAAACAAAACTAATACCGATAAAAAGGGGTATTAGTTTTTTGGGTTTTATAGTGTTTGGAGATGAAATACGATTAAGGCAAAGCACGGTTAAAAGATTTAAAAAGAAAATTCATAAAAAATGAGTTTTAGCTAATAATGATGAAAAATTAGCAATTTTAGCAATTAAATTCTGTAACTGAAAATCATATTATAAACATGGTGACGCTTATATCTTTTCTAAGAGATTATTTTGCAAAATAGGTGAAAAATACGATAAAGATATTTGAGAATTTGCTAATAGACGTTAAATTAACTCAAATCTCCCCCACACCCAGAAAGGTTAAGATTAAAAATTTTATTTTTAATCAGGGAATGAATAAATCCAATTTATAATTATGCTTTCAATTTGAATGTTAAAATCAATAAAATAATGTTAGTCGTCCATAACCTTTACTGGGTGTGGGGACCAGCAAAAATATAAATCAAAACTTTTTAAATGAAATACCAATACGATACTCTAATAATCTAATGCACCAAATGTTCGGAACCAGATTCCGAACATTTGGTTACCCACTGCAATCATTGATTTTTATTTATATATTATAGGTACTTTACAATAACGTAATTATTTGATATAATTACTCAGTGAAAAGGGAATGATCGGCTTCGATAAGGAGCTATCTTTAGATAATGCAAGCCAAGGACGATTTGTTACCTTGTTAATCACCAAATCAAAAAATAATTGTCAACAAATATCAACCTGCTTACGCTTTAGCGTAACTCGTTAACGACAACCCTTAAAGTTGATGCTCGATGGACTTTAAGGTAATTTTGCGAGCTATATTAAATCGTTGTTAGGGCGGTTTAATGAAAATTTCCTAAATCGGATTAATTTGTTTTGTTTGTTTTTTAGGGTTAATCTTAAACTTAAAAATAAACTAAACTTGTAGATTTATTTAGGGAGGTTTTTTAGATGTGGGTTCGATTCCCACCATTTCCACCCCTGCCTGCCGGCAGGCAGGCCCACACCAACTTTCATTTATATTTATTAAATTATTTGTATATAATATGTATTACGTATATATACTAAAAAGTATTAAAGAGAATACTCATTATATTGGTTTTACAAATAATTTAATAAATAGGTAAAGTTACACAATAAAAAGAAAGTATTATCTACCAAATTGAAAACTCCCTACAAAATAGTGTACTACGAAGCCTACGCTTCAAGAGATGAAGCCAAACTTCGTGAACACAATCTTAAATTACAAGCCCAAGCTCTAAATACCTTAAAGAGACGTATAAAGAAATCTCTTGAAGCTTAATGAAAGTTGGTGTGGGGGTCCACCCCCACACCCACAATTAATTTAGTATTTCATGTTAATTTTTGATATTTGATTTATATTTTTAACATTTAACTTTTGACTTTTAAAATTTTTACCTTGCTAATCGACGATGTAACAATTAAAGTAAAAGCTGGGAACGGCGGTGATGGTGCCGTGGCTTTTAATAAAAATATGATGGAATTAGGTCCTACTGGTGCTCGTGGTGGCAACGGCGGTTCAATTTATGGCATTGGTGTATCTGAACTTGATGCCCTTAGACAATTCCGCTATATCAAAGAAATCACGGCTAAAAATGGTCAAGCTGGTCGTGGTCAATTTATTGATGGCTCAGCTAGCGATGATATTTTTATCAAACTACCTATTGGCACTATTATCCATAACTTAGATAATGAAACTACTTCCGAAATTATAAAAGTTAATGAAAAGGTTTTAATCGCTAAGGGTGGCATTGGTGGCCGAGGCAATTTTCATTTTCGATCTTCAACCAACACTTCTCCAAAACAATTCGAAGAAGGAAAATTAGGCGAAGAATTTAATATTCGTCTGGAATTAAAACTTATTGCTGATATTGGACTGGTTGGTTTACCTAACGCTGGCAAATCAAGTTTAATCAATGAAATCACCAACGCCAAAAGCAAAGTTGCTAACTACCCTTTTACGACTCTTGAACCTCACCTTGGTGTTTTTGAAAATTTAATTATCGCCGATATTCCCGGATTAATTGAAGGTGCTTCCAGCAACAAAGGTTTAGGTATCAAATTTTTACGTCACGTTGAGAGAACTAAAATAATTTTCCATCTCATTAGTTGTGAAAATGAAAAACCCATTTCAGCCTATCGACAAATTAGAAAAGAACTAGAAAAATATAATAAAATTTTTAAAACCAAAACTGAATATATTATTTTAACTAAAACCGATACTTTAGATAAAAAACATTTAGAAAAAATAAAAAAACAATTCTCTAAAATAAATGATAATATTATTTGTATTTCAATTTATGATTATGACAGCATAGAAAATCTCAAAAAATTGCTTTATAAATTAAATACTAAAAAACAAAAAGGCCAGATATAAATTTAATTTTTTAACAGAAAATCCCCTCTTGTTACCAAGAGGGGATTTGATTTGTTTAACTTATCAGTTGTTTCTTTGACCGCCAAAACCTCCTCGGTTTGAACGACCACCAAAACCACCGCCTCTGTTAAATCTGTTTGCTCCTTCTTCTCTGGGGCGAGCTTCATTAACAGTTATTGGTCTTGATTCCAATTCTTTTCCATTAAACATTTCTATAGCTTTTTGTGCTTCTTCTTCTGTTGACATTTCTACAAAACCAAATCCTTTGGATCGGCCTGTTATCTTGTCTGAAAGAATCATAACACTTTCAACTACACCGGCTTGAGAAAAATATTCTTTTAAGGATTCTTCTGTAACACTATAAGATAAATTTCCAACATATAATTTTTTTGCCATGGTATATTGCATAGATAAAATAATTAAGCGACCTATCCCTACTCATTCTTTCTTGCTTACATCATTTTATCTATGTAAGGAAAAGGACTCATAAGAGAACATCCATAGTATAGCATATATATTGATATTGTCAATTACATGTATGCAGTCATAACATATTGGACTGGACAGAGTATTCGCTGTTAATATAAAAAGTCAATGGAACGGTACCAGGTATCGTTCCATTGACTTTTTTACTATTTATATGATATAATATCAATATAAAGTCCAAAGGTGAGGTTTAATCTAACATTTAGACTATAAATATGAAAAAAGGCGAATTTTTATCAATAATTTTAAAATTTAATAAAACAGTGTTTTCTTTTAAAGAAATTCTCTTAATATGAAAAGAAACTAATATTAGCACTGCTAGATCTAGAATTAATTATTATATTAAGAATAAAAAATTAATACAATTGCGTAGAGGTTTATATGTTAAAGATAAAAATTATGATAAATATGAATTAGCAACAAAAGTATATATACCAGCCTATATTAGCTTTGAAACAGCTTTACAAAAAAATGGATTAATTTTTCAGAAATATAATTCTATTTATGTTGCCTCATATAAAACAAAAGAATTAAGAATTGATAACCAAAAATATTGTTTTAAAGCCATTAAAAAAACTATATTAATTAATCAATTAGGAGTTGAAAAAGAGGATAATTATCATATTGCTGGTGCAGAAAGGGCGTTTTTAGATATGTTATATTTAAACAAAGATTATTATTTTGATAATTTATTAACATTAGATTGAGAAAAAGTAAATAAATTACTGCCAATCTATAACAATAAAAGAATGAATAAAAAAGTAAAGGAATTAGAATTGTTAAATAAAAAATAAGACAAATTAATATGACATTAAATATACCAATACACGAAAGTATATTAATAAATATTTTAAAAGATATTTATTTAAATAGTTCTTTGGGACCAGTTCTTGGTTTTAAAGGCGGGACAGCGGCTAAATTATTTTATGATTTAGATAGATTTTCGGTTGATTTAGATTTTGATATGTTAGATATTGATAAAAAAGATTTTATATTTGACGAAATTAGGAATATTTTAAGTAAATATGGAAAAGTAAAAGAGTCAACCGAAAAAAGGTTTACTTTATTTTATTTATTGTCGTATACTGATAAAGAGAAAAAAGACCAGAACGTCAAAGTAGAAATAAACATTAGAAATTTTGGTTCAAAATATGAAATAAAAACTTATTTAGGAATTTCTATGAACGTAATGGTAAAAGAAGATATGATGGCTCATAAATTAGTGGCAATGTACGAGAGAATAGGAGAGACTAGTAGAGATATATTTGATGTCCATTTTTTCTTAGAAAAAATGTGACCAATAAACGAAACTATAATTTTTGATAGGACCGGTTTAAAATTAAAAGAATTTATTAAAAAATTAATCGAAAAATTAGAAAAATTAGATAATAATTTAATACTTTCTGGTTTGGGCGAATTGTTAAATAAAAATCAAAAAGATTCAATTAGGGCAAAATTAAAGATCGAGACTTTGTTTTTATTAAGATCTTTACTTAAAAGCTTGTAGACCTTGAAATTGAGATGAAAGTAAGGTATAATACAAATATTGGGCCTGTAGCTTAGCTGGTAGAGCGCATGCATGGCATGCATGAGGTCGTGGGTTCGAGTCCCATCAGGTCCACCCCCACACTCAGAAAAGTTTTTAAGTGCAAAACAATCTTTTAAAGTTAGACATTCTGTTCAAAATATACATTGTATAACAAATTTAATCGTTCCCCGGTTAAAAATAGAATTTTTAACCTTAAACTTTCTGGGTGTGGGGTCCACCCCCACACCAACTTTTATTTATATTTATTAAATTATTTGTATATAATATGTATTACGTATATATACTAAAAAGTATTAAAGATAATACTCATTATATTGGTTTTACAAATAATTTAATAAATAGGTTAAAGTTACACAATAAAAAGAAAGTATTATCTACCAAATTGAAAACTCCCTACAAAATAGTGTACTACGAAGCCTACGCTTCAAGAGATGAAGCCAAACTTCGTGAGCATAACCTTAAATTACGAGCTCAAGCCCTAAATGCCTTAAAGAGACGTATAAAGAAATCTCTTGAAGCTTAATGAAAGTTGGTGTGGGGGCCACCCCTGCCTGCCGGTAGGCAAGGTTATTAGAGTATTAGAATATTGGATTCTTACTCTTTTTATTACTATCGCTTTACAATTGTTTTACTATCGTATTACTATTGTTTTTTCATTACTATTTACTTTTTGCCAATTACTCTTTTTGTTTTTAACAACTGGAAGGGTGGCTGAGTGGTTGAAAGCGCAGCTCTCGAAAAGCTGTAGGGTCAAAAGCCCTCGTGAGTTCAAATCTCACCCCTTCCGCTTAATTATTTAAAAAGGTAGAGACCTAAATCCCTACCTTAATATTTTTGCCAAAGCCATGGTTTATTTTGCCTGGCTTTCATAAACAAGGAAAAAATAAACTCTTCACTCTTAGCTGGCTGATAACTTGGATATTGATCAATTCTAAATAATGGATCTTGTATTCTTGGTATGAAAGATTCCGTTAAATCTTCATCCACCAATACATCTAAATTTTTTTCATATATGTATTTAGCAAATTTTTCAACGCAATCCCACATATGAAAACCAGCCAATCTGATCGTTCTAATCGTTGAAATATCCTTTAACTGCTGCAAAATAAAATTCCAATTTGGATACTTCCCCTCCATATTATCCTTATAACTTATCCCGGCTTTAAGAATTTTATCTTCTGGTCGCAATTTAATAACATCTGACACATTAATATCATCAAAAATAATATAAATTATCTTAAATCCTTTTTGACGATATCTATTGTCTATACATTCGTTTAATATCTTTTTGTATCTCCGCTTTGAGTAATTATGCATTTTTATTTCAAAATCTATTATTGGAGATACTGGGTATAAAAACAAAAAATAATTCATTCATCCCCTCCTTATTTTATTGTTCTGACTTTATTTAAACATATTTTAAAAGTATTGTCAATAAATAAAAAATAGGCTATAATATATAAAATTTGTTCCCATAGTTCAATTGGATAGAACAAGGGCGTCCTAAGCTTTAAATGGAGGTTCAACTCCTCCTGGGAACACCGTTAACTGTTTACAAAATATAAAAAACTTGCTATAATACCCATACCAAATATCAATTTGGTATTTAATAAAAATGCCGCTTTAACAATTTAATAATTAACTTGTGCCGAGGTAGCTCAGTGGTAGAGCATACGCCTGAAGAGCGTAGTGTCGAGTGTCCGATTCACTCTCTCGGCACACTACAAATTTTAAAACGCTTTAAAGCGGGTAATCAATAAACATGGTTATTCCACGTTTAAAATATCAGAAAATAAACATTCCAGCCATTGGTTCATCCGTTGACGGAACTGTTTTAAGTAAAGAAGGTAAAACATTATACATTGATGTTAGCCCTCTTGGTCTAGCTGTAGTTAGAGGTATTGAATTTATTTCCGCTAAAAACTACATTAAAAATTTAAGCATTGGCGACAAAATTAGTGTTACCATAATTGATTTAGACAATGAAGATGGCTTGATTGAAGCTTCTTTGAAAGAAATCAGCACTAATCAAATTTGATACAATTTAACCACCGCCAAGAAAAACAGTGATACAATTTCTATCAAAATTAAAGAAGTTAATCGTGGTGGTTTGATTGCCGACTACATGGGTATTAAAGGATTTTTACCTGTATCCCAATTAACCCCTGAACACTATCCATTAGTTGATGGTGGTGATAAAGAAGAAATTTTAGCTCGTCTTCGAAGTTTTGTAAACACTGAAATTCCAGTTAAAATTCTTGATCTAGATAAAGAATCCGCCAAACTTATTTTCTCAGAACGAGAAGTTCTCAATGAAGAACACAAACAAAAACTAGCCGCTCAATATCAAATTGGTGATGTAGTTGATGCCGAAATTACTAAAGTAGTGGATTTTGGTCTATTTGTTAAATTTGGTGAACCATCAATAGACGGTTTAATCCATATTTCGGAAGTTGATTATAAATTAATTCCAGATTTAAAAGCTGTTTATAAAGAAGGTGATGTTGTTAAAGCTAAAATTGAAAGCATTACCAATGGTCGTATTGCTTTATCTATTAAAGCTTTAAAACCTGATCCTTGAAAAGATATTACTGATATTTATAAAATTGGTAAAAAATATGATGGTATTATTTTAAAAACCGGAACTCTTGGTGTTTTAGTAGAGCTTGAACCCGGCGTATATGGTTTTCTTAAATTTAGTGATCTGAAAGAAGAAGAAACTCCAAAAGAACCACTTGAAATTGGTAAAACTTATCAATTCTCTATCAAATCTCTTGATACCGAAAATCGACGTATTACTTTAGGTCTTTAATTCTACCAACAAAAAACGACCCATTTAAATGGGTCGTTTTTTTAAATTATATAATTTATGCAATCATATCTTTTAATGCTTTGGCTGGTCTAAATTTAGCAACTTTTTTAGCAGCAATATGTATCTTTTCGCCAGTTTTTGGATTTACACCCATTCTAGCTGCTTTAGCTTTAACTACAAATGAACCAAATCCGCTAATAGCTACATCATCACCTTTCTTGAGTGATTTTGAGATGCTATCAAACACTAAGGCGACAACACCATCAGCGTCTTTTTTTGTTGATTTTAGTTGTTCTTGAACTAATTCAACTAAGTTTTCCTTGTTCATAACTATTTATTTAATTTATTAAAAAGTCAAACGACCATTTTAAAAACATATTGTTTTTACTATATGTTTTACCTTATTAAATACATTATATACAACTTTTGTCAAAAAAGCAAGCCCCACACCAAGAATTAACTCAAAACTCAAATGCCAAAAGCATGCCCCCACACCAAGTTTATTAATAAAATTAGTATTTTAAATTATTAGTATTACTTAACATTAATATCAAAATGACTAGTGTAAACTTGGTGTGGAGCCTGCCTGCCGGTAGGCAGGCGAAGCGGGGTCAAATCTATATCTCAAAAATCAAAAATTAATACGAAATACTGAATACAAATTTGGTTGTGAGAGAGGGTTTTTTAATTACCAATTACTACTTACTTTTTACTCTTTTTATTACTAATTACCAATTACTCTTTCCTGTTAAAACATTGATTTATTACTTTTAATCTTTAATTTTTTATTTGTATTTTATTACTACCGTCTTACTACTGTTTTACCATTGTTTTATCATTGTATTTTTGTATTTCATTTTTACTCTTTACTTTTTACTATTTACTCTTCTTATTACTCTTTATTCTTTCACGTTTTAAATCAATATTTCTCATAAATAGCACATAATACTCTATGACACCTACTGTGGTGGCTATAAGAATCTCAGGAGCTAAAAGCTGCATCCATCTTGTCCCATCTATTAATATCCTCTGATTTTTCCCAAATTTTTCTCAGTCTTTTTTTGAATCTTCGTATGGTTGATTTACGAAGTATAATATAATCATAAAACACAACATATCCTAAAAATTCTATTCCCTTATTAATTGGAAAATACTCTGATTTTTTAGGATGTAATTTAAGTTTTAATTTTTCCGATAAAAACTCTTTAATTAATTTTCTAATTTTGAATAATCTTTTTTTATTAGTATCTAAAATTACAAAATCATCCATATACCTAACATAGCATCTAACCCCTAATCTATCTTTTACAAAATGATCAAGTTCATTTAAATAAATATTGGCAAATAACTGTGAAGTCAAATTACCAATTGGCATTCCACAAGTATTGATATAGCTATCAATAATTAAATCAATTAATCACAATAATCCTGGACTATCAATCTTTTTTCTTATTATTTTCTTCAAAACATTGCGATCTATACTATCAAAATATTTCTGGATATCACCTTTGAAACAATAAATTCTATTTCCTTTTAATCCCCCCCCCCCCACCCGCAACTTTGATAAACTTTTGAAGTCGGAAAATTGCTTTTTGAGCACCTTTTTCCTTTCGACAAGCATAAGAATCAAAAATAAAAGATTTTTCAAAAATTGGCTCTAGTATATTACATAAAATATGATGTATTATTCTGTCTGAAAATTGAGCAGCTCAAATTGTTCTTTTTTTTGAATCATTAACTATAAATTTAAAATAACCACCATGAACGTAGGTTTTATTAATTAATTTATGCCTTATTGATACTAAGTATTTTTCGGTATTATGTGAAAATTTTAAAACATCTGGTCTAAATCTTTTATTTCTAATTGATTTCTGATACGCCAAACTAATATTGTCCCCACTTGTCATTGTTTCAAATAATTCATCCATGATTAAATATTAATAGTCAAAAAGATCCGCTACCACGCCTACAGGTACAAGCCCCATATCAGGATACGGATCAAAGTTATTTTGCCTATTCATTAAAATAAATGAAATCGACAAGGAATAAAATCAGTAACAGTTGTTGGCTCACTCTAACATTCGTAAATGTTTCGATCCGGCCAAGGCTATTATTGCCATCGTGAAATATTATAATTTTTAATGACAAACACGTAATCATTACTACAGTGGAATGCTGCTACTTTCAGTAGCAATTCCACGTAGTAATTACGTGAAATAAGATTTGAGCCTTTTCTTGAGATACATTATACCATAATATGTCTTAAAATATTTTTCTCTTGTTCTAGCATCGCCTACATTTCTACAGGCTTCGTAATATATTAATTCGATTGATGTTCACCCTTTGGTCGATTTTACCTGACGATGCAAATGCTGCTCAAATCTTAATTTTAAATTTTTTGTGAATCCTTTGTATAATTCTTTTGTTTGTTCGTTATACAAAACATAAACATAAAACATTGCCATTTTGCAAAAATTTAAAATTATTTCACTGTAATTACCTGGCGCACCTAAACCCACCATTGTAATTCGCACCACCAGTCGATCAATACAAATACAGCGCAAACGAACCAGCATTACTAGTATCGTTCCAAGAGCCACCACGTAGAAGGACACGGTTGGGATTAGCACTACCACCATCATAATGATAAAGAAGGCCAACACCCTTGCCTGTATCATAAGTATTATTAAGGGGTCTAATTTCGTCATAAGATAGATCACCATAACCGGTTATGGCTGTAAACTGAGATCCTTTCCATACACCATCATTAGCTACTGTATTTGGTTGCACATTTAAAAGAGTGTCATTGCTATCTTTTTGAACATGTTCTCATACATTAGCTGAGAAGTCGTAGATCTGAGAACCATTAGAAAGAGTAAGAATCGATCTTTGGTTTCTGCCAATTCCCTTATCAGGATTAGGACCATCATAGCCAGCCGCAGTCCATCCAGAGTTACCATTGAATAGATAACCAGTACCAACAACACCCGATGTTCAATTCGAAGATTGTTGTTCTACATTTCTAGCAATGGTCATTCATTCTTGGTTAGTAATAAGATGAGCTCCCAAGGAAGCACATATAGCTTTAGCTTGGGTATGAGATAAACCTGCGACAGGAGAACCAAATGGAGAAGAAATTACATTATTAGAAGATCAAGCAGGTATATATGCAGAGCAGGTTGCAGCTTTGTTTCAATCATAGGTATCATACAATGTATTTACTTTGCAATCATCAACAG
>JAKLIH010000009.1:12684-34680 GCA_022709715.1 Patescibacteria group bacterium
GTGATGTATTTGTTATCATTAGCTACAGTAAAATCAATAGGGATTCAACCAGTAGAGTCGGCTTTTCTGAGGTTGGTAGATGTTACACAATTGTATGTATAACCTGTTGGAAGAGTGGGAAGACTGTAAGATGAACAGGTAGTACTTGAATCCGGGAGAGATAAATATACAGTAGTGGAAGTACCATAGGTAATACCACTGGTATTTCATGATTCCATGAAGGATATACCTTTATATAATGTTTGGATATCAGTTATTCTTCTACTATCCCTACTCTTTTTGAATAATTCACTTGGATTTAATGCAAAAATTACAATAGCACTTAATATGGCTAGAATTGCGATCACGATCATAAGTTCTACAAGCGTAAAACTTTTCTTTGTATTGTATTTTCGCATTTTGTATTTTGTTTAGAATATTAGGTTATTGGGTTATTAGGATATTGTCCTCTTGCTACTTACCATTTACCACTTACTAATTACTTCTTACTCTTTCTTTTACTATTGCTTTACAATTGCTAGCCCCTGCCTACCGGCAGGCTCACACCAACCTTCGGTTGGTTGTGGTAGGTTTTTCTATTGTCTTACTATTGTATTACCATTGTTTTTTATCTTTAATCTTTTATTGGAATTTTTCTTAGCGTGTTACACTATTAGTATATATTAAAAAATTTTAAATATCAACTACTTTTTAACATCTTTTAATTTTTCTTTTGCCACCCGATCCTAGCTCTACCATTTTGTTGACGTCAACAAAATGGTCTTCTATTTTTTAATTACTAATTACTATTTGCTAATTACCAATTACTTTTTGCTATTGCTTTACCATTGTCTTACTATTGTTTTTTCATTACTCTTTTTATTATCTTTGATTTTTGATTTATGGATTTGACTTTTGAGTTTTGACTTTTAAGTTATTTATTTGTATTTCCCTATCTTTATTGGCTCTCTGTTTAATTTCAATAACATATGGTTTGTTCTCTTTGAACATTTTGATATTTTCTCCTCATTCTACAAAAACAATATTCTCTTTGTTATTTAGTATATCATAAATATTTAAAGTATTCAAAGCTTCTTTTATATCTTTTTCTTTCAACTTCCCTTCAATCAATCTATACAAATCAAAATGATATAAATTCTTAAAATTAACTTTTGCATTGTTAATATCGTAAACTTTCATTAAAACAAAAGTCGGGCTTAAAATATTATTTTTAATCTTTAAAAAGTTTTTCAATCCTTTTACAAATTCGGTTTTACCAGTTCCCAATTCCCCTTTTAAAATAATTACTAAAGCTTTGTTTAATTTATGTTGCAAAATTAAATTTTTTAATATTTGTCCGGCCAATTTATGAGTTTCTTTTACATTTTTAGATATCATATAAAATAATTACTATTTTTTAATCCATATCTCCATTTTAGCCCAAAAATGGAGATATGTATATTCTTATTTCCAATTTAGCCCAAAAATGACAATATAAATATCTATATCTCCAATTCTTGATATAAATTATAATTTAACCATTACTTCAATTCCTAACAATTCCAACCCTCATTTCAAAATATTAGCCACCCCTTTAGTTAAATCAATTTTCAGTTTTTGGTTTGTATTCGCATCTATAATTCTATTTTTTTCATAAAAACTACTAAAATTTTGAGCTAATTCAAATAAATAGATAGCTAAAATATGTGGCGTAAAGTTTTCCCCAGCTTTGATTAATATATCTTTAAAATACAACATTTGTCTCAATAAGATTTTTTCCTCATTAGTTATCAGTCCAGTTTGAATATTTTCTAGTTTATTATACTGTTTTACTTTGTTTAATATTGACTGGCACCTAGCATAGGTGTATTGAATATACGGAGATCCATTACCTTTTAAATCCGTGGCTTCGTTAATATCAAATTTTAAATCTTGTTCACGCTCAAGTTTAAGCATTGCATATTTTATAGAACCAAGTGCAATTTGATTAATAATTCTTTCTTGATCCACTTTATTAAAATCTTTTAAAGATTT
The DNA here is from genome assembly GCA_022709715.1 of Patescibacteria group bacterium. Taxonomy (GTDB): domain Bacteria; phylum Patescibacteriota; class Minisyncoccia; order UBA6257; family JAKLIH01; genus JAKLIH01. Next base: position 14,698 of record JAKLIH010000009.1, read on the forward strand.
ATAATCATTATTCATTTTTAAATGAATATGAGAATTTATTTCTTGCAATAATTCCATAATACTTAAAACTTCTCCGCTTCTAGAACTCATTTTGCTCCCATCTTTATTACAAACCGCCCCATAACTCAAATGTTTAAATTTGTTTATATTACCAATTTTCAATTGATCACAAACTGCAAAAATTTGTTGCATATGTAATTTTTGTTCCGGCCCGACTATTCATATATATCAATTACAATTAAATTTTTGGGTTTTCATTTTAGTTAAATACAAATCTTGGGTAAAATACATGGCGGTTCCATCTGACCTTTGCACTATTGTATCGGTTAATCCATAAGATTGAAGCTGGGTCAATATTGCCCCATCTTCTAAAGTTTTAAAAACGTTTTTATTAATATTTTGTTTTAATAAATCTTTGGCTTTTTGATAAAACTGACTTTCATATCAAAAATGATCAACTTGGCTATTAATAATCTTAAAAGTTTTAGCAAATTCATTATAAAATCAACCATTCATTTGCTTTCATAGCTTTCTTACTAACGGATTATTACTTTCTCAAGCTTTCAATAATCATTGTAGCTCTTCTTGATATCTTTCTTCCTTTTCCAATTTAACCCCTCACACATAATATTTACCAATAAAAGCATCTTTAGCCTCACTAGCTAATGGTTTTGGTCATTCTTGAGATTTAGTATTTCATTTATGAATAATTGCTTCGATACCGGTTTGTTGGTCTTCAAATCGTAAATAACCCAGCATGGCCTTACAAATATGTATGCCTCTATCATTAAATAAACAATCAGATACAACTTTATGATTTAAAGCTTTTAAAATTCTAATAATTGCCATAGCTAGCACTGTATTACGTAAATGACCAATATGTAAAGCTTTGTTAGTATTAGGACTTGTATGCTCAATTAAAAAACTTTGCGGATTTTTAACAAAAAAATCTTTTTTATTTAGTTTTATCATTCTTTGCAAATTGTCAACCAAAAACTCAGCTTTTACATAAAAGTTTAAAAAACCCGGCTGTTTAAATTCAATCTTATCAATATATTTTTTTATTTCTTGATCAGTTTCTAATTGATTAACGATTTTATTTACTATATCATTATTTAATTTCAAAACCATTACAATATTCGATGAAAAATCGCCAAAAATTGGATTGGCTATTCTTTCTAGTTTAAATTTGGTTTTGTCTTCACTCGCTTCTGGTAAATCCTGTTTAAGAATACCACTAATAATTTGAAATATTCTTTTTTCAAGTAAATTTGTCATTATAAAAATTTAATTTGGTCTAATAATAGTTTTAATATCTTTTACTAAAATATCCGGACAAGATTCTTTTAAAAAAGAAATTATTTTATCTTTTTGATTATTTATTTCTTCAGCCATAACCGCTTTTGAACATTCAATAGTTAATTCTTGATTTATAAAGTTTTTAGGAAAACATAAAAATAAATCTTCTTGTTTAATATAATCCTCGGTCATACTTAAAATAACCTGTTCGTTTATCCCCTTATCCAAATTCAAACTTTTGGTTCTTTTTTTTATAATTTCTCCTAAAATCTTAAACATTAAATAGAAATAATTTTTATTTTTAGATTCGAATTGGCATTAACACATAAATAAAACTATCATCATTGGTGGCTTTAAGTAGTGCCGGGCTATCTTCACTAATACCAACAAACACTTCATTGTTATTAATGCTTTCTAACCCATCTAAAATATAACTATAATTAAAACACATTTTAGTATCATAACCTTCAATTACACATTTTAATCGATAAACCCCTTCACCTTTATTAGTATCCGATCCCTTAAGCACAATTTCTTGCTTTTTAACGTCCAATTGAATGTTAATATCTTTAATTTGACTACTTAACAAACTAATCAATTTAATTGATTCTATTAAATTATTCTTATCAATTTGTATTTTGGTTTGAAAATTTTTTGGAATAATATTTTTATAATTAGGAAATTCACCTTCAATCAATCGAGAGATTAAGTTTACACTACCAAAATCAAAGAAGATTTGATTATTAGAGAAAAACACTTTAACTTTATCATTTATATCCTCAAAGTTTTGCAAAATTAACATCACTTCGTTAATGGTCTTAATTGGCACAATCATTTTAATTTCTTGATCGCCATTAAATTTATAAGAACTCTTATTTAATTGCTTTTCAGATAATCTAAAACTATCAGTTGAAACAAAAAACATATTTTCTTTATTATAGTGAAAATACACACTATTTAATTCTGGTTTATTAAAACCAGCATTAGCACTTTTAATTACTTGTGATAAAGTTTTTAAAAATTCTTGTGATTCTATTTCTAAATAATCTTCCGATTTTATCTTCGGAATAATTGGAAAATCAGTACTATCAAAACCTTGAATGTTTAAATCAAAATCTTTAGTTTGGATATATAATTTATCTTTTTTAGTTTCTAGAGTGATTTTTTCTTCCTTTAAATTACTTATTAAACCTAATAACAATTTAGCCGGTATAATAATCTCCCCTTCCTCAATCACTTCACCATTTACAAAATAGTTTAAACCTAATTCCAAATCAGTTGAAACCAATTGTAATTGATTTTTAAAAGTTTTAATTAATATATTATTCAAAATTGGTAAACTCAAATTACGATTAGTAATTTTTTCACAAACATTTAATGCTTTTTTAAGATTAGATGTTAGACATGTAAATTTCATATTTTATTTTTAATATTTTTTTAATTATTAATAAATTATTAATACTATTAACTAGGTTGAAAAGTGTAAAACCTTAAATTAATTAATAAAATATATTGTCTTTTCGGTTAATAGTAGTGGATAATTCTATACCAACATGAGTATAAATATTAACTAAGTAAAGTCATAACATTTTTTAATATTTTTTACCAACTATATTCCAAGTTTACACCATGAGTTTTACTTATTTTTTCCACATCTTTTAATATTAGTTTTCCACTAACTAAACACATCATAACTTAATTTTTCAATAATCGCTTCTATCTCACTATTTAAAACACTGTCTTTTTGTTTTTCTTCTTCAATTTTTTTACAAGCATGCATAACCGTTGTGTGATCTTTATTATTAAAAGCTTCACCAATAGCTGGATAAGATAGTTTCACTAATTCTCGTAAAATATACATTGTAATTTGTCGAACTTTTACTAAATCTTTTCGGCGTGAATCGCTTTTAATTTTATCCAGTGATATATCGTAAAAAGTTGAAACTACCTTTAACACATCCTGTGGTGTGATCATTTTTTTCGGTTTTTTAATAAAATCTTCTAATAATTTTTTAGATAATTCAATGCTCGGATTAATTTTTTTAACCTCAAAATTAATTAAAAGCGTGTTTAATGCCCCTTCCAATTCCCGAACATTATTGGTGATATTTTGAGCAATATAATCAATAATTTCTTCTGGTAAGTTGGATTTTTTATCTTTTAACTTGTTTTTTAAAATAGCCACTCTAGTTTCATAATTTGGTAAACTAATATCGGCCACCATTCCTCCTTCAAAACGAGATCGTAATCTTTCTTCTAAACCAGGAATAGCTTTAGGTGGGCGGTCGGATGTAAAAACAATTTGTTTATTGGCTTCATACAAGGTGTTAAATATATGAAACACTTCTTCTTGGGTTTTTTCTTTATTAGCAATAAATTGTATATCATCAATTAATAGTAAGTCAATTTTTTTATATTGTTTTTTGACTTGATCAATAGTTTGTTCTCGGATTGAACCAATAATATCATTTACTAATCTTTCGGTATTAATATATCAAATATTAATTTTTTTATTATTTACCTTTACAGTATTGCCCAGTGCTTGTATGAGGTGGGTTTTTCCTAAACCAACACCACCATAAATAAATAGTGGATTATATTTTATTCCTAGATTATCAATTACAGCTAATGTGGCAGCATGAGCTAATTCATTATGTGATCCAATTACTAAATTATCAAAGGTGTATTTAGAATTTAAATTTGTATCTGGGTCTTGGGTGTTTTGAGTTAAGTTGGCCGATATATTGCTAGTTTTTTTAGTTTTAATAGAACTGTCTTTATTAATGTCTTTTTCACTAATATTTTGATATTTTTTTAAATTATCAATTGTTTCAATTTTATAAATAATAGTTTTTATTTCCGGTGCAAATTTTTCCAAAGCTTTTTTAATATATTTATGATAACGGTTTTCCAATCACTCTTTAGCGAAATTTGAATTAGTTGCCACAGTAACTGTGTCAGAAGTTTTTTCAATAATAGCACTATTTTTAAATCAGGTTGCAAAATTAGCTTTTGAAATATTAAGTTCAATTTCTGATAAAGCATCTTTTCATAACCTTTTTAATTCATCATTAGACATAAATTCGAATTAAACAATTAATTATTAAAACAATTGATAGCAATATAGCCAATAACATTATAGCCGTTTTTTTAGTATTTTTCAACAAAAGCCAATAAAAAATCAACAGTTATGTGGAAAACCTGTGTAAAGAAAATTTTGATAATTATTAATAAAAAGACCAATCCGTCTCCATTTTAATCAAAATTTGATTGCTCTTTCCACTTGTTTTATCACATATAATATGATAAACTATATTCATTAAATAATCTATTAAAGTTTTATTATGGCCACAAAAAGAACTTATCAACCTAGCAAAAGAAAACGAGCCAAAAAGTTTGGTTTTTTAAGCCGTCAATCAACTTCAGCCGGTAAAAAAGTTATTAAACAAAGAAGATTAAAAGGACGCCGAAAACTATCGGCCTAAATTATGTTAGCTAAACAATATCGATTATCAAAAGAAAAAGATATTAATCGTGTTTTTAAAAACAAATCAACATTATTTGGAAAAAGTGTAATTTTAAACTGAACCACCAATCAATCCACCAATTCTCGTTTTGCTTTTGTGGTCTCAAATAAAACTTTTGCTAAAGCCGTTGATCGCAATTATTACAAACGAATATTACGCGATATTATCTATCAATTAATAAAAGACATTCCAACCAATTTAGATATAGTTTTAGTCATCAAAAAAGAAATAGATCAAATGAATTTTTCAGCTGTCTTAGAAGATATAAGGGGTCTTATTAAAAAACTAAAAAAATAAAATATGTTTAAAATTTTGTTTTGACAACCAACTATAAACTTAGTGTTTTTGTTGACAAATTTATTTAATGATTTTGGCTTGGGTATTATTTTTACAACTATTGTTGTTCGCGGTCTGCTTTGACCATTGTTTACTCGTAATGAAATTCTTCAAAAGAAAATGCAAAAAATCCAACCCGAGATCAAAAAAATTCAAACCGAATATAAAAAAGAACCCCAAAAACAAACCGAACTATTGTTAAATATTTATAAAGATAATCAAATTAATCCTAGTTTTGCCTTTTTGTTTTCCTTTCTCCAAATTTTTGTAATTTTTGGCCTTTATAGTGCTTTTACCGTATCAGTTAGGCCCGATTTCATTAATAATCTCTACCCTTTTGTAAAGCAACTAACTAGCAGTGATATAAGCTATAGTTTTTTAGGAATTATTAATTTAGCCAATGCCAGTTTAATCCTAGCCATCTTAGCATCGGCCGTTCAAATTGCTCAAGGTCTAATTACTCTTAGATATCTAAGCGACAAAGACCCTCAGAAAAATATGATGAAAATATTTACCTATGTTTTTCCAGTTATTTTCATTTTAAACTACAAACATTTTAAAAGCGTTATTTTTCTTTACTGAATTATCATCACGATTTTAAATATTGCTCAAACTCTTTACATTCGTAAAAAATCATCTAAAGAATAAATTATGGAATTAATTATTGAAAAAATTAAACATATTTTAGAAACTTTTTTTCAAAGTTGCCATGTTAGTGATTTTAATATTGATATTAAAAGTTATGACAACGATACTCGCTTAGTTATCAATGTTAGCTTGCCAACAACTGCCAGTATTTTTATTGGTCGTTTTGGTGGCAATCTAGAAGCTTTTGAAAGTGTATTAACTGATATTCTAAATTTAAATATCAATAACAATGAACGTCATCGAGTTGAATTTGATATTAACGGTTATAGATTAAATCGTCAAAAAGAATTACAAGATTTAGCTAAAAAGACCGCCCAACGAGTAATGATTTTTAAAACTTCAGTTAAGCTTGAGCCAATGTCAGCTCGTGATCGCAAGATCATTCACAACGAAATATCTCTTTACCCAGACCTGCACAGTTGATCCGAAGGCGAGACACCCAATCGTCATATTGTGATTGGCTTTAGATCTATCTAAAAATTATTTAATTTAAAAAGAGAGATTAAACCTCTCTTTTTAAATTTGTAATAATTATTATTCAACCGCACATCCAGCTACAGTGCAATTGATGTCGTAAAGGTGAATATGAGGTTGACTGGCCCAGGTTTCATCACATAAACGAACGTTAGCCACTCGGCCATTAAGATACTGCAGAAACGCCTTTGTACAATTAACCGAATCATTTCCATCTTTATCATATACCACTAGATCAATTGCTTCGCCCGTTGGGTGACAGGAAGTAAAGGTTCCATCTTCATTTGGCTCTGGATCAGCGTGGTTTAAAGCTATGGGGCCTCATAACAATTTACCACATTTTTCGTTATATCACAGGGCTCTAAGCCCAGTAATTGTTTTGATGGCTTCTCAAATATTATCGGATGCATTACGGTTTTTTAAATCGGATTTAGCGCTCGATCAATCCCCATGATTTAATATTAGTTGGTCTTTATAATCTTCTTCAAATTCAGTTATCTGATTAGCAATATCGCCACCAACCAAGTTTTTTTCATCTTCAGCTTTCATATTTACATCTGTACATTTTACATATACTTGGGTACCACTTTTACTCTCTGATTTTTTGCCGCAAAGACCGCTGTTTGTATCGCAATATAATTGTTGGGGAAATTTTGTTAACTGAGGATTAATTGTATATAAAATAATATATGAACCAAATAAAATCAAAGCTCCAAATATAACATTTTTTAATCCATCCGATACCGTTTTTACTACATCGGCATTGCCTTGATTAGTCATATATTTATAACCAATAACAATCAATTTATATAGCATAAAAAGCATGGCTATTCGATAAGCCAATCTCACTAATATATTTACTAAATCGCCAAAACCAGTTAAATTGTTTAATTGCTGTATGGATACACCTGGCAAAGGCACTTCTCAAATATAATTACCTGCCCAAACAAAAGATTGAGGCATAAATACCAATATCAAAGCCACGCCACAAATTATTTTTATTAATAAATTTTTTGTCATAATTTTATTTTATAAATTTTTTTACGCTTTTCATAATTTTTGACATTTGTTGGCTATTAATATTTAACAACTTTCCTCCCTCGGGTTTCATAATAACAAAAACAGCAATGGAAGTTATAGGCAATATATTTAAACCGGGTATTAAAGTATCAATAATTGTAGACAATAAACCGGTTATTATTTTCATCGTGCCTTTTTTACCGGATAAAAGTAAAATACATGAAATAATGCCAGTTGGTAAAAAAACTAAAAATGGAGCCACGGGTACAGCAAATATTTCTAAGGCATCTTTAACAAGTGCAAAAAATATAGCAATGTAAAAGGGTCATTTATTTTCAGACTTTTTCTGGGGTTGATTTTCGCTCGACTCCTCTGTTTGCTGATCTTTTTTACTTTTACCTAAAATACTGTCTTTAGTTTTTTTAATATCTTGAGCTTTATCGAAAAGATTTTTAGCTTTCTTAATTTGACCACCTGCATTTGACATTACTCCCTTTTGGGCAACGGATGTTCCTATTTTTTTAACGCCTTCTTGAGCTAATGTTTGAGCACCTTGCTGAGCAATTTTTTTAGCTCCAGCTTGAGCTAATTTTGTGCCAAGTTTTTTGATCAATGCTTTTCCGGCCACTTTCACGCCAGCTGCAATCAATACTGCCATATCTAAGATTTATTTTTTAAAGCCATTAATCTAGCTGGATCCGAAGTAATTAATTGATCTTCAGTATAAGACGCTACCACTTGTATTAAAGCGTGTTTATCCCCTGCCAAGAATAGCCCTGATCCAATATCAATTTGCACTAAAAGATTCTTTTCCACATCAGTTAATTGCAAAGCTTCGGTCAATTGATTTATTGATACCGTTGACTGTTTAAACAATAATTTGAGACTAGAGTTAGCAATAATTGGTGTGCCATAAGGCGATTTTAAGAAATCATCCAAATCTTGAGTAATTGTTGTTAGTCCTAAATAATATTTTCTTGCTCTTTTAGCAAAACTTAACATAAAATTGGCGCTTTCTTTAAATTTCATTAAAAGTCAGGCCTCTTCGATAATCAAAATTCGCTTTTTCATAATTTTTTTAACATTGTTTCAAACGTAATTTAATAAAATATACATAGCAATAGGCCTTAGCTCTTCTTCTAATTCATTAATATTAAATACCACAAATTTATTTCGGATATTAATATTAGTTGGGTGATTTAAAAATTGACCATAGGTGCCTTTGGTATATTTATATAATTTTGCGGCCAAATTGGCTCCACCGTCCATGGTATTCAAAACGTTAGTCAGGTCTTCCAAAACTGGCATATTTTCAATAGCATTTTCTGTTTCCATATCGATATTTCGCGATGCATAAGTTAAAGTAATGGCTTGGTCAATAACCACTTCTTCAGTTGGACTAAGTCCACCCAATAATATTTTAATTAAACCAATTAAATTTAAAATATGACCACGAAAAACTTCTCCGACGGTTTCGTCAGTTGTCATAATTGGCAAATCAAATGGATTGATATGATCTTTTGAAGATACAGCAATTTTATAACTTTCCCCACCAACCGCTTGGGCCAAATATTCATATTCATTTTCTGGATCAATCACAATAACTTCTGACCCCATCATTAATTCTCTAACCGCATGAGTTTTAACCGCATAACTTTTACCACTACCCGATGTGCCAAATACACACATGTTGGCATTTTCCAAAGTAAAACGATCAAAGATAATTAAACTATTATTGATTAAATTAATACCATACATAATACCATTATTTTGAGTTAAACTAGCAGAAATAAATGGAAACAAAGTTGAAGCGGGAGTAGAGTTTAGTAAAGTGCCATAATTTAATCTATCTAAACACACTGGCACGGTGCATTCGTAACCTTCAAAATGTCGAAAATGAGCGGCTTTTGGATAAATCAATTTACTCTCTAGAAAAGCGTTAATTTTATTTTCGTTATCATTTAATTCTTTTTCACTACGACCAATTAAAGTAATATACACGGCCACTCTAAACATCTTTTCTGTGCCTTGAACCACTGCATTTCTTAAATTTTCTATATCTTCAACCGCTGTTTCTAGTGCTGGATTTCTTGGTACACCCTTTTCGGCTTCTAACTGGATTTGAGCGCCAACATCACCAAGTTTTTTTCGAAGTTGTCTTAAAATAGTGGAATTATCAATAGCATGATAAAATATCGATACATTAGTTGTGGCTTCAAAATTAATTACTGATGAAAATCAACCGGGACTTAAATATCTTGGATAAGTTAAAATAAATAATGTTCTTGTGTACGTGCCACCCAATTTAACTGAAGTTGTGTTTACCACAATACCAGCCGGCGAAATAATATCTCGCAAAGACGCCACCGCTTTTTCATAATTCGATTGACTTTCTTCAACCAATCGGTCGACTTCATTATTGTTTTTATTTTTTGATGAAAATATAGCCATAATATTATGAATTATCTTTTGATAAATTAGTTTTTATAGTTGTATCCGGATTATACATATTGTGGATTAAAGGGATAATCTCATTAGTTGTTACCAATTTAACACTTAAACCAGCTTGTTGTAATTGAGCCATTACTGTCTCTTGACGTAAGATTAATTGTTGATAGTGCTTTTGAAATTCACTCTCACTTAAAATTACATCTTGAGAAAAAGCTTCACGATTTAAATTAAATATACCCAAAAATAAATCTTTAATTTGACCACCAAAGGCGCTTTTTTTAAATACTACTGGGTCATAAGGTATAACCACATAATATTTTTTATCAATGATATTATTATTGTTGACAAAATCTCTAACAAAATTAATGTAGTCGTTAGTTTGGGATATTAACATTTCTTCTTCGATATTAGCTACTCGGCTTTCAACATTACTTAAATATTCGTCAACGTTTACTTTTCTTGAGACAATTAAAATTTGAATGGAAAAATCTAGATTATTTAAAAACGATTGTCAAATACTCAGTAGATTTTCCTGAGCCTCGTTGTCTAATAAATCCATATTAATACCATCAACTTCAACAATTGAACGCAACGCGCTATTTTTTAATACCACCACGTTGTTACGAATTTCATTAATTGGCACTAAATACTGGGTGCTTTTATTGTTTACAATATTAGATTGATTACTCATTGCCTTTATCTAAAATTTTAGTTAAATCATCAATTTTTTTAAAATTATGAGTTGATTTATTTGGAGTATCACTATCCAAAACTTTTTGGGTGTTTATTTGACTCAAATTTTTTACAAAACGAGGTTGGCTTCATTGGTAAGATTTTGGCAAGATAAAATGTTTAAGTATGGGGACAATCATTTTGTAAAGAGGCATATTATTCATCTGGCTGAAAGTTAACATTCCGGTCAAAAATAAAATAATTACCGCTAAAGGAATGCCAATAAACGATTTAAATAATTTATAAAAAATAAAAGCCGAACCACATCCTATCACCAATATTCCAATTTGGGTTAAGGTAAATGGGCCAATTAATCTTGATTCGTCTTCAATAAATTGAGGGACTTGGTAATCAGCCATAATTTTATTAAAAATTAAGTTTTATTTATATTTATTATAAATTAACACAAAAGCAATTAATTAGCAATATTTTGTTTTATAAATCACCTAAATCAATAAATTTTTCATCACTTTTCTCTTGATTTTTTTGAGCATTGTCTACTTTACCAATGTTAGTTAGGTGGTTATATTTAATGGGATCACTACTTACGGGTAGTTTTACATCTTGATTCAAAGATTGTTTTTCCGATGTGCTCTCTTCTAAAAACGACTCAATTAATGCCCCGCGATTGGTCGATGATTTAAAAGGCGGTTGAAAAACATTTTTTGTTTCTTTGGTTTTTTCGGATAAATTAGTTTGCAATTCTTTGTAATATTTATTGAGTTTGCTATCTTCACTGCTAGTATTTTGACGCATGGCTTTTAATAAAATGGAATCTTTTTTCTCAACAACCAATGGTTTATCTTCATTTAATGTTTCAGCTTTCACTTCCGGTGGCTTAGCTACTATTTTTACTTCTTCGATTTTGGGATTTGAAATATTTTGATTGTCTTCTTTTTTTGCTACTGGCGCATCTTTAATACTAGGCGAAATATTAATATTTTTTTCTTCCTCAATTACTGTTGCTGTTTCTTTTGGCTTATCTTTTTCTTTTAATGCCTTAGCTAATTCTTGGATATACGACATAATCTCCGTTGGATTTTGATTTTTAGATGAATCTTTTGTTTTTATATCGCTAGCACTGCCACTGGATAGTTGTTTATAAATTGATTGAGCAGTTATTAAATCGTCTTTAACCTTGTTATAAAGTTTATCATTTAGAAAACTCATTACTGTTGTAGCTACATTTTGTGTCAAACCAAATTTTTCCGTTAAGTTTTTTTCCAACATTTTTAAATCGGTTTTACCAATCAAAACATTAATAATCTCATCAAAAAATTGATATTGTTGGTCTTGATTAATATTAGCAATAGTAACAGCCGAATCTTGAATTTGTTCAGTTTGAGGGTTAAAAAATAATACTTGAATATTTTGGGGTAATTTATCCAAAATATCAAATGCAAATAACTCCATTTTTAAAATTTAAAAATTATGATAATCAACGATTATATCTTAAAATTCTACCCATGCCGGCATCAGCCACTCACGAATTGTTAATGTTATTATTTAAAGCTAAATCTCTAAAAGCCGGCACCGAATTCTTAATTTCCGTGGTAGACACAGGTATGTTGTTTATTAGTGTACCAGGTGGTAATGGTGGTGGTATTGGGACTGCCGTTGTGGGAAACGTAGAATAATTATTTTTAATTTTATAAGCTCTTACTACCATGGTAGCTAAACTTTTTCAAAAAGCTTCTTTATCACCCGGATCGCTTATTGAATCAAAAATAGATTTCATATCTTTTGGACGAATAGTTTCTTGGAAATCTGTAACTAAATTGGCAAAATTGGTTCCAGCTCCAGCCACATCAAAAGCTTGATTGTTTTTTCTCATAGCCGAATTCAACCTATCAAATTCACCTTGTCAGTTGGTTTGTCTAAATTTAGATCTATCATTAATTCTTTCTTGCACATTATTTATAAAATCATCAACTCCTGGTGCGGTTCTATCTTGATAAGGTCTATTTATGCCCAGCTCGGCTAATTCTCGAGCTTTTCGGCTTATTTGACGTTTAGAATGGTTTCCAGGTCCCAGGGCAACTCTAGCTTCAGTCTCGTAAGCTTTCGACGATGGGCCAGCATCAAAAAACACATCACTGTCACGTAATTTTTTACCAGCATCCGATCTCTTGTAAAGATCTTGATCCATCAACTCTCGTGCCTGAGCTCGATATTTTTCAAGCAAATTGTTTGGATCTTTTCATTTACCCTGTTTTTTCAAATCAGCCAATGCCTCATAATTTTGTATAAATCTACTTTTATCTCCAGTTGCACCTGCGTTTCATCTCAAATTTGTTTCTAATTGGCCATAGTTACCATTATTTTTATAATTGTCAATCTCTTTTTGGGAGGCATCTTGTTCTTGTCTGATTTTATTCTGAGCTTGATTAGCCATATTAGCAAAAGCACCACCTATCAAAGGAACTCGATTACCCTTGATATTATTAAGAGTATTTTGTATTCTTTTCGAAGCCGTAAATCTTTTCACATCAGCGTTGATGGCAGGTTTTCTAATCGCGTCTCAACCCTTCTTAGCCACACTGCTTACCGCTGCGGACATTTTAGCTATTTGTTCCACACCAATGGCTTGGGCAGCCATCAATAACCCCTGAGATAAAATTATAGTAACAAATGCAGAAGCTAAAACATGTTCTATAACATCGCCCTCAGCCACTTTTTGTGTCATAGATTTATTTTCAATAAACAACATAATATTTAAAATAAAATAAGTAGCTGCGGCAATAAGAGGTAGTTTCATCAAATTAGCCGTAAACATTTCTAATCATTTTTTATATACTCCTTCGGTTTCCGGTATAGCATATAAAACTATGGCTAAAGGCGATACACCCACTAAAAATCATAAATAAATCATTCGAGTAAACACAAAAATAATTAAGCCCAATAATTGACCAATAAATATAAGAGCCACTATAAAAGCTAAACTATTAGAAAGAGTGGCCGAAAAAACCATTTGATTTGATAAACAATTAAAACTATTAGCCACTTTATGAATAACGCAAGCATAAGTGCAAGAAAAGGCCTGACCATTAATCCCCGACATAAATAAAGATGCAATATAATTTGATACGTCCACCAGTAGTGTACATATAACCAACGAAAAATTAATGAGTAAAGCTATAACTAACAATTTTACTAAGCTCTGGTAAGATGTATATTCCTTTTTTTCTAAAATAATATTAATAGCAATTCAAATCAAAAATAATGTAATCATAATGTTGGCAAAATACAAAGAGTTTTGTCACAACCATCTTGCCACATTACCCTCACCCGTAAAACGATTGACACCACCCAAAAACGAATCAGCTCTTGGATTCATAGCATATTGCAGCAGATTAGCTAAAGCAATAACTAATCACTTACATATAAAAACTAATATCCTAGGCATTATAGCTAACAAAAAATCAATACCGCCTAGTAATAATTTTCAAAAACTAGTATTAGTGTTTGGCTCAGTCGCTACCACACATTCATTACATCAATCTTGTTCGGTTCCAGCTGCAATAGCCCAGGAATTGTAACCTTGTTTCATTGGAGTTAAAACTCCATAAATAGTAATAATAAACAATAGTAGTATTAATAAACTTTTTTTGGCTATTTTTTTAATCATAGTATATTTTTACTATTTTTTTATAAATGGATTTTTAACGCCACTCACCTCAAAATGTAAATGACAGCCAGTGGAACGGCCAGTTGTACCCATTTTACCAATAATCTGACCCTTACTTACATATTGACCATTTGTAACATTGATTACGCTTAAATGGGCATACAAAGTTGAAGTACCGTTGTTATGTTGGATTTTTACATACAATCCATAGCCACTATTATAACCACTAGTTTTTACTGTAATCACAATGCCATCAGCCGATGCATAAATTGGTGTTCCGCAAGAATTAGCAATATCAACAGCATTATTGCTAGTGCCATGAGCTGTTCCTCAATTTCAACCCACCGTTGGGTACATAAAGAAATTACTAGAGCTCACACTATTTTCAGTAATTTTTGTTGCCGATGAAACACTCGAAGGATTACTTACAACCACTTTTTCTTTAGCTCCAGGTAAAATAATTTTTTCACCGATTTTTAAAGTATCATTATCTAGATTATTATATTCTCTGATAACGCTAGCCGATATTTTATATTTTATAGCTAATCCATTTAAAGTATCCCCTTTTTTAACCGCATAGTAAACTCCTGAAATAGGTAAAATAATTAATTCTTGACCGGGGGTAATTGTATTTTTCTTTAAAGAATTGGCGGTGCGAATAGTTTCAACATTGATGTCAAATTGTTCAGCGATTTTACCTAATGAGTCTCCAGATTTAACAGTGTAAGTAATAATTTGGCTCGGGTCACTTATATCAATGTCAACACCGCTAACATCTATTGATCTAAATAAAAAGTTTTTATCTTCAATTAAATATAAATCCAAAAAATCATCCGATTTAGCTTCCAAATTTAAATTTTGATAATAATCATAACTATCAATATTAATATTATTTATAGATAATATTTCTGGATCCAATGTTAAATTATTGGTTTCGACATTTTCTACAATAGTATCGGCATCGGCTCATAGAACCGAATAGAAATTTTTAGAAATACCGGACAACGTTAAAGAAATAATTAAAGCCGAAAGCATAAAAGTGGTAATGGCTACTAGTCCAGGATTAATTTTTATTTTTTCTTTTAATTTTAAATTTAAACCCAGTGGCTTTATTTTTAGGTTTATCCAACCCAAAACCAACCCAATTAATGGGCGAATGATTTTTTGTGTTTTTCGTCAAATATTGCTATAATATCAGAGTAGTTGATTGTATCAAAAATAGAACATAATAGTCGATTTAATTAACTACAGTATACACTATTTTTTAAAAAATATCAAAGGGGCACATGACAAACATTAAAGCTAAAAAATCTTTAGGTCAAAACTTTTTAATCAATCAAACAATTTTAGAAAAAATTGCTAATGTTTCAGATATTACCAAAGCCGATACGATTTTAGAAATTGGCCCTGGCACTGGCAATCTCACCGAAAAGTTGCTAAAAACTTCAGCTAAAATTATTGCGGTTGAAAAAGATTTAAGATTAGAAAAAACTTTGAATCAACGCTTTGAAACCTTTAAAAATTTTAATTTGATTTTTGGCGATATTCGAAGTATTTATCCAGAATTTGTTAAAAACCAAAAGTCAAATTTTAAAGTCGTTGCCAATATTCCCTATTATCTTTCATCTTTTTTGTTTAGATTGTTTTTTGAACTTTCGCCTAAACCCGCAGTCATTACCTTATTAATCCAAAAAGAATTGGCGGAAAGAATCTCAAAGAATAACGTTTTAAATAACAAATTGCGCATGTACACTTCGCTTTATTTTGATAGTAAATATATAGAAACTGTTAAAAAAACTAATTTTAAACCCCAACCCAAAGTTGATTCAGCCATTATCAAGCTCACTTATAAAAATGTCAAATATCCAAAATCCTTTTTGACTAAATTTGAAAATATTATTAACGCCGGCTTTCAACAACCTAGGAAAATGTTAATATCCAATCTCAAGCATTATTATAATTCAAGCATCGATTATTTAAGTATTTTTGAAGATTTAAATATTGATATCAAATCTCGACCTGAGCAGTTATCTTTTGAAACTTGGCTAGAACTAATTAATAAATTAAATTAAAAATTGCCAGTCAAATTAATTTGACTGGCAATTTTTTTACTTATCTTCTTTTAATGCTTTGAGCGAAAGCGAGATCTTACCATTTTCAACTCGGATTACTTTTAACTTTAATTTATCACCCAACTTGATAACATCGGTTACTTTATTTATGCGACGATTATCAATTTCCGAAATATGTAATAAACCACTGTTATTACCATCGAAATAAACAATTGCTCCAAAATCTTTAATTTCATCAACCGTGCCTTCAACAATATCGCCAACCTGGTATTCTTTAATTAAGTTTTCAATAATTGTTTTAGCTTGATTAACCTTTTCTAAATCCATACCTAAAATATAAACTGTTTTTTCTTCAATATCAATTTTAGTTTCAGTCAGCTCAATAATTTTATTTATGGTTTTGCCACCGCTACCAATGATCTCACCAATTTTATCGGGATTAACATCAAAAGAAATAATTTTAGGAGCATAAATTGATATTTCGGATCTCGGGCTGGATATAACGCTTTTCATTTTTTCTAATATAAACATTCTGGCTTCTTTAGCTTGGATCAAGGCTTTTTCTAATAAAGTTTTATCTATACCATTGACTTTAACGTCAAGCTGTAAGGCGTTGACACCATTTTTAGTACCCGCCACCTTAAAATCCATATCACCATAATGATCTTCCGGTCCTTGAATATCCGTTAAAACTTTATATTGAGATTCATTGTTTTGATCAATAATTACGCCCATAGCAATGCCCGCTACCATTTCTTTTATAGGCACGCCGGCTGCCATTAAAGACAAACAAGACGAACAAGTCGAAGCCATTGAGCTAGAACCATTTGAAGATAATACTTCCGATACCACTCTTATGGTATAAGGAAAATCTTTTTTATTTGGTATCATTGGCAGTATAGCTTTTTCAGCTAAAGCGCCATGACCTATTTCTCTTCGGCCAGGCCCCTTAGATCTACCAACTTCACCAACCGATCATTGTGGGAAATTATAATGATGCATATATCTTTTCTCACCCACAATTTCCATACCTTGCATGGTTAAAGTTTCGAGTGGGGACCCCAAAGTGACAACTGATAAAGTTTGAGTATCACCTCTCACAAACAAAGCATTGCCATGATTATGACCAATCACATCGATCATTACATCCAACGGTCGAATCTCAGTTAATTTTCGACCATCTGGCCGTTTATCATTGTTCAGTATTTGTTCATGCAAAATATCATTTGTTAATTCTTCGATAATTAGTGTTAAAGTATTTATTTTTTCATCTTCAAATTCTTCTTCAACTAATTGTTGTTTGGTTGAAGTAAAAAGCAATGCCATTTCATTTTGTTTTTCTAATTTACTCAAAGTGTTGCTAAACAATATTTGTTCTTGTTTTTCTTTCATTATTTCATAAACTCTTTTCTTGAAAGCATCATCAATGGTTACAAAATTTAAACTAGTCTTTTGAACCCCAATTTCTTTAGCAATTTTTTCTTGAAAATCGCAAACATCATTAATAACTTTTTGAGCTATTTCAAAAGCTTTAGCAATTAAATATTCCATCACTTCACTTCCCTGAAATTCAATCATATTTATTTTATTTTTTACACCCGCTAAAGTCATTTCAAACATCAATCCTTCATCTCTTTGTTTGTAATTTGGATTAATCACAAAACCAATTTCTTCTTTGTAACCAATTCTAACAGCCCCGATTGGTCCATTTCAAGGAATGTCCGATATCATTAATGATAATGACGATGCAATCATGGATACAATGTCCGGATCATTAATTTCATCAAAAGCTAAGCAGGTAGTATTGACTTGCACTTCTCTTCTTAAATAAGGATTAAACAAAGGTCTAACGGTTCTATCAATCATTCGACTAATTAAAACCGCATTTTCGGTCGGACGTGATTCGCGACGCACAAAACGACTTCCAAATAATTTTCCGGAAGCATAATATTTTTCTTCATAATCCACTGTAAGTGGCATGCAATCTTTATCAAATTTATCTTCAGTACCCATAACTGAAATTGATAAAACTTCCGTATCGCCTAATTTCGCCAAAATTGAACCATTGGTTTGTTTAGCCAACAGTGAATGGCGAATAATTAACGGTGTGCCGTTAATATCCATTTTGAATTCTTTGAATTCCATAATATATTTTTAACCCCAAGCATTAACCATATTTGTTTTAATTAAAATATTTTTCAAATAAAACAAATATGATTAGTTATTGCTCAGAGATATTTTTATTAATTTTTTAATGAAGTCCACCAAAAAAAGAACAAAATTGTTCTTTGATTGGTTTTAAGCTTTAATTTTTTTATTTAAAGCATTAAATCTTTTCTTTGATTTTTTCTCCAAATAATTTAATAATTTTCTTCTTTTAGCTACAATTTCGAGTAAACCTCTTTTAGCATCAACATCTTTAGAATGTTTCTTTAAATGAGAGCTTAAATTGTTTATATTTTGTTGTAGTAATGATATTTGCACCTCAGGCGAGCCAGTATCTTTGTCGTGGACTCTAACAGCTGAAATTATTTTAGCTTTTGAAGCAGTTTTTTTCATGATTTATACGTTATTATTCTTTGTTTTAAGTTATTGACACTTTATCATATTTATCACCAAAACGCAAGTACCACGGCTGTCGCACCAAGAATTAACTTAAAAATATTCCACTGTAGTTCTCACTACGTGGAATTGCTAATTTTATTAGCAGTATTCCACTGTAGTAGAATTACCGTGCACACCGAAACCCCACATAGTAAGTCGCAGCACCAGTTGATCAATCCAAAGCCAGTGCAAAGGAACCGGCAGAGCTAGCATTGCCCCAAGAGCCACCACGCACAAGAACATGGTCGGATTGTACATCGACAGTAGTATACACTTTGCCCATGCCTTGGTTTGCATTTCAAGTTGGATCAGTTGGTCTGAGCTCGTCAAATGATGCAAAATCACCATCGGAAGTCAATGCCGAAAGTTCAACATATCTTCAGCCTGATGCACCACCATCATTTGGAAGAGTATCTATTAATGCATCATTAATATTTGCCATTGTATGTTCTCAAACATTACCAGATAGATCATAAATAATATTTCCATTTGATAATCGATAAGATGCGCGTATGTTTCGATTAAGGCCTTTTTCTGGATTATCACCATCATAACCTCTAGATGCATCTCCAGAGTTACCATTGAAAAGATAACCAGTACCTACAATACCAGATGTTCAGTTAGATGGTTGTTGATCAATATTTCTAGCTATTGTCATTCATTCTTGGTTGGTGATGAGATGAGCTCCTAAGGAAACACATATGGCCTTAGCTTCAGCGTGTGTTACACCGGCAATAGGAGAACCAAATGGAGATGAAATTACATTAGTTGGTTGATTGGCTGTATATGTACATGCTTTGTTTCAATCATAGGTGTCATAGTCTACAGTATGCCTACAATCAGTAGTTACATCACTAGCTCCATGTCCATCTATAGAATATTTAGCTTCATACTGCATGACATAGAAGTCACTGGTTCCATAGGTTGTATTCCCGGGGACTTTGATTCAGTTCTGAGGGAAAGTAAGAGGTATATCAGTTAGAGATGATCCATTTTCATAAGAATTAAAGGAATCACCACCATCATTAAGGGAGAATTTGGTGATGTAGTCACTAGATTCAAGCAAGGCATTGACTTCAAAGGAACCACCTGGGTTGTAGCTATAGTAGTAGTTAATATCATTGATTGGATCTATTGGTAAAGATGTGATGTATTTGTTATCATTAGCTACAGTAAAATCAATAGGGATTCA
>JAKLIH010000090.1 GCA_022709715.1 Patescibacteria group bacterium
GGTCTTCCGTTTTCCACAAAGTCAAAAGCAAAGCCATAATCAGACAGTGTAAGACTGTCTACAAAAAGATCAATAAGACGAACTTGGTTATCCTGTGCAATGGCATCATCAATTGAAGAAGTAAAAAGCGGGAGTTGGTTTCTGTTGGTTCCGTTGATAAATTTCATGGTTAAATATACTGAAAAACAACGAACTATGCAAAATTAGTAAGCACTTTTCTGCTCAAAAATATTAATATAAATGGAAGGAGGTTTTTAGACAGTTTGACGTTCCACGGCTTGTTTTCAGGTGGCAAATTCAGCACCAAGCCATCACAAATATACACAAATTATTAAATTAAACAACGTCGTTTTGGGTTATTACTAACCTTGCCACTTGAAACAAACCGATGTTGGGCGTTCGGTTTTTTTTCTTCGGTTGCAATAATTCTTTTTGCGGTTGCAATATTTCTTTTTGCAGTTACAATATTTCTTTTTGCGGTTGCAATATTTCTTTTTGCGGTTACAATATTTCTTTCTGCGGTTACAATATTTCTTTCTGCGGTTGCAATATTTCTTTCTTCGGTTGCAATATTTCTTTT
>JAKLIH010000091.1 GCA_022709715.1 Patescibacteria group bacterium
TACAAACTAATTTTATCAAAAAGTCCAGCGGGCAAGAGTTGAACTTGCTTATAACGGTTTTACAGACCGTCGCCTAACCGGTCGGCCACCGCTGGATTTATGCCAATTATACCAAACAACTAAATATCTTTTATACTTATCTATGCACTTTTCAGATTATCAAAAACAATCACGCCTTACTGCCATTTATCCCCAAATGGGTCAAAATTTTACTTATTCTTTAATTGGTCTAGTAGGAGAAACTGGCGAAGTTGCCGAAAAAATTAAAAAATTAATTCGGGATAAACAAGGTAAATTAGACAATATTTATCGAGCCGAAATAAAAAAAGAAATGGGTGATGTTCTCTGGTACTTTTCTCAGCTAGCAACAGACTTAGGAATAGATTTGGAAGATCTTGTTAAAACCAATCTAGAAAAAATCCAATCCCGTCAAATCAGACACAAAATCCACGGCTCTGGAGACAACAGGTAATACTTCTCTTTTCATAAAGAACTTTTTGTTTTATATTTATTTATACCTAGATCTACTAAAGTACTTATTATTGTTAGTTTGATTGGACTTTTAGCCTTTTG
>JAKLIH010000092.1 GCA_022709715.1 Patescibacteria group bacterium
CTCCATTGCTAAATCTTTATTGCTCTTACCGATATAAGATAAAAACATTTGTTCTGTACTGTGCCCAGTTACATAAATTAAATAGGTTGTTGGAATCTTGCCATAAAAATTGGTTGCGAATGAACGTCTTCCAATATGTGAAGATACTAATTTCCACTTTTCATAGTTGCTTGATTCTTTTCTAAAAATACCACTGTCTTCTGCAATTTCTACTTTCAGACTTCCGGGAACAACTTCATTGATTTTGGCAATTCTACAAACTTCTTTGATGTATAGATTATATTTTTGGTCTACAATAGGTTCAGGAAATTTACCATTTCTCTTTTTAAGTATTTCTAAAACTTTTGGATGCAAAGGAACTGTCATCAATTTTCCTGTTTTTACTTGTTTAAATTCCAACAAATGTTTACCGTTTTCAACACGAATATTTTTTTCAGTAAACCGCATGAAATCGGAAATTCTTTGACCAATGTAGCAGCTAATAATTAACCAATCTTTTGCATCTTCATAATGCTTGTTATGAGCTTTTACTTTAGCTTTTTCAATTTTTGTTAAATCTTCAAATGATAAA
>JAKLIH010000093.1 GCA_022709715.1 Patescibacteria group bacterium
ATTTAAAAGAAGCTCTCGATAAAGGACTTCTGGTTTCTTTTCTTTCTTTTCGAAATTAAGGAAATCTGTTGTGTAGTTGATGGAAAGTGTTGATCAATCTAGGTGGTGGGTCATGTGGGATCAGAACAAATTTGAACTCACGGCTAAATGGCTTGCGATGAGGAGCCGAGGCGACGAATGGTGGGTCAGGTGGGATTTGAACCCACGGCCAATTGCTTAAGAGGCAACTGCTCTACCGGACTGAGCTACTGACCCAGAGGGAATGAAAGTGGAAGGAACGATGGGGACCGAGCAGCGCAGTTGTTTCCTGACGCCCCGCAAGCGGGGCTAGGCGGACTGAGCTACTGACCCATGTGCAGGGCAGCCTATCAAAAGACTGGTATGCCCACAAACGAACGGCTTTCATTTATTTCCCCTGGTCCTTCATCGCCGCCCACACGAGCAGGACGACGATGCCGATCACCAGTAGCCCGACGAAGGGAAGCGCGATCACCACGCGGACATTCTACCTGTTGTCCATTGTTGTGGACAGTACCGGTGGAGTGGTACGCTAG
>JAKLIH010000094.1 GCA_022709715.1 Patescibacteria group bacterium
CCAGTCAAAAGTAAAAGCCAAAAAAGAGAAACTTTCAATATTCAATATTCAATAAACAAATAAAAATTCCAATAGCCAATATTCCCACCACACTAACTTTACATTAGAATAATAATATTAGTTAAGGGTTATAAACATTTTAAACAAATTATATTATGTATCCAGTAAAGTTAATGTGGGGGCAGGCGCCAGTCAAAAGTCAAAAAAAAGAAAATTTCAATATTCAAATAAAAGCTTCAATATCCAACAACCAATATTCAAAGAGAAAGTTTCAATATCCAAAGAGAAATCAAAAGTCAAAAATAAAAGATATAAAATAAAACAACAAGTAAATCACTTGTTATTTTTTTGGTTTATTGGTATGCTTTGTTTATATAGTTTGATTTAATAACAATAAATGGATGTTCAAGATTTTATAAACACGAGCAAAAAAGCGGATGAACGAAGAGAGCAATTAAAAGCGATTTATAGTGATAGTCAAGAAAGAAATACTGCTAATCGGGCGGCTAGTTTGGGGTTAGAATACGTTGATTTGAAGAAAGTTAATATCGATA
>JAKLIH010000095.1 GCA_022709715.1 Patescibacteria group bacterium
TTAATTGTTTCTGGTTTTAATACTTCACCACTTGACCAGGATAATATTTCCTCTGGGGAAGCGAGTTTAATCTCGATACCAGTAAAATCGAGCATATTTTTAAATTTAAACATTAGTTTTCCTCCTTTAAATCTTCAACTTTTTCTTCTTCAATGACGGGTTTCATGCCAACTGGAGAAATATCGAGGGCTAGTCCGGCGAGTTCTTTGGTCAAAACCTTAAATGACTCGGGAATAGCTGGTTCTGGAATAGCTTGACCTTTTATAATTGCTTGAAAAGCATGAGTCCTTCCCTCAATATCATCCGATTTGATAGTTAACATTTCTTGTAAGACATGAGCGGCTCGGTGAGCTTCAAGAGCCCAAACTTCCATTTCTCCGAGACGCTGACCACCCATTCTGGCTTTTCCACCAAGTGGCTGCTGGGTAACTAGGGAATAAGGACCGGTAGAACGGGCATGAACTTTATCGTCAACCATGTGGACTAGTTTTAGAATATAACCTACTCCCACAACAACATCTTGATCAAAAAGATCACCAGTACGACCATCAT
>JAKLIH010000096.1 GCA_022709715.1 Patescibacteria group bacterium
GATGAAATCAAGGAAGATGCCAAACAAGCTATCGAAAGTTTGCATAAAATAAATGTAAAAACAGTAATGCTTTCGGGAGATAAACAAGCCGTTGTTGATGCTGTTGCCAAAGAACTAAACATTGACCAGGCTTTTGGGGATTTATTACCTGAACACAAAGTTCAGAAAGTAGAAGCACTCAAAAAAGAACATCTACATATTGCTTTCGTTGGCGATGGAGTAAACGACGCTCCCGTGGTAGCCCTAGCCGATGCAGGAATTGCAATGGGTGGTTTAGGAAGTGATGCAACAATTGAAACAGCCGATATAGTAATTCAAAACGACCAGCCTTATAAAATATATACAGCCATAAATATTGGTAGAAAAACAAAGCAGATTGTCTGGCAAAATATTGGTTTGGCATTTACCGTAAAAGCAATTGTTTTGATACTCGGTGCAGGAGGATTAGCCACGATGTGGGAAGCCGTTTTTGCCGATGTGGGTGTGGCATTGTTGGCAATTTTAAATGCGGTTCGGATTCAGAGAATGAAGTTTTGTCTATCATTTATTAGT
>JAKLIH010000097.1 GCA_022709715.1 Patescibacteria group bacterium
CGAGAGGAACTGCTGGCGAAAGCCCCGGTCGTCGCGGGACTGTGCAAGGAGACGGGTTTTCGCTTCGGCGACCGGCTCCACATCCTTCTGTGGGGCAACGAGCGGGGCCGATAGGGGGAATCCGCCTGCTCGCAGGAGAATCGCAAGAATCATGGTTGACAACACGCAAGTCATCGGCGATACTCAAACCCTGCCGCAGGGGCTCGGATGGCTGAAATCGTCGTCCACGAGTCTCTTCCGGCAGAACACGATTCGTTGGAATCGCGCGGGTGGCGGAACTGGCAGACGCGCTACTTTGAGGTGGTAGTGTCCGTAAGGACTTGCAGGTTCGACTCCTGTCCCGCGCACTGGTAGGAAGTCCGTAGGAGCGATGTGACGTGCATCCCGTGCGCCGGTGGTGCCGAGGGGACGCAGGCCCGAGACGCGGAGAGCCATGACTGCCTCACGGCGGGACCACCAACCGCATAATTTTGGCATGCGCTCTGCTTGACCGCGGCGGAGGGGGGCGGTACAATGAAAAACACGACCGGTTTTGGAGGTTGGTCGGCCC
>JAKLIH010000098.1 GCA_022709715.1 Patescibacteria group bacterium
GCAGCCATCACTTTCGGAAAAGATGTTACTAAATTGAGTTGCTGTGCAAGTTAAATTTTAATGTAAAAAGTACAACTATCAATTCTATATGATGCGCAGTGGTTGCCCTTGCTGATGCAGGAATTGCAATGGGTGGTTTAGGAAGCGATGCTACCATCGAAACCGCTGATATTGTCATTCAAAACGACCAGCCTTCAAAAATTTTCACTGCAATAAATATTGGCAAACAAACTAAGAAAATAGTGTGGCAAAATATTGCATTGGCTTTTACAGTAAAAGCGATCGTATTAATTCTTGGTGCAGGAGGATTAGCCACGATGTGGGAAGCCGTTTTTGCTGATGTGGGTGTGGCATTGTGGGCAATTTTAAATGCAGTTAGAATACAAAGAATGAAGTTTTAGAGTGTAGTCATTATTTAAGAAAAAGCATATTTAATTTTAGAATTAATGTCTTTTCTGATTTAATGTACAAACTTTTTAACATAATGTTAATGCCAAATCAATATAATTTGATTAAATTTGACGCAAATTAAAGCATAAATGAAT
>JAKLIH010000099.1 GCA_022709715.1 Patescibacteria group bacterium
GCTTTTTGTTGATGTGGCGGAATCGGGTAATGAATCATGGTTTCGATTCCGTTTTCTTTTAAATAGTCTTGTAGTTCGGTTCTCTTTTCTGTGCGGATGACAAACAAATGAAACAC
Organism: Patescibacteria group bacterium; assembly: GCA_022709715.1. GTDB lineage: Bacteria > Patescibacteriota > Minisyncoccia > UBA6257 > JAKLIH01 > JAKLIH01. The sequence continues at coordinate 117 of JAKLIH010000099.1, forward strand.
ATGATTGGTTGAACCATCATAAAAAGGTAAAACAATTTTATCGTTTTTAATTTCAGCTAAATAACGATTGGCGATTTGTCTTCGCTTTTGATTATCATTCGCTAAGTTGGGTAATTTTACTTTTAGAAAGCCGGCTTGAATTTCATCTAAGCGGGAATTTATTCCGAGGTAGTCATTGACGTATTTTTTCTCTGAACCGTAATTTCGTAAAGCACGAATTACCTTGTTCAAATCCTCCTCATTTGTAAGCACTGCTCCGCCATCGCCTAAACAACCTAAATTTTTGGAAGGGTAAAAGCTGTAGGCTGAAGGGTGATTAAAAACGGGTGATGATTCATTGCTTTTGGGTGATGAGAGATGGGCTCCGTGAGCTTGAGCAGCATCTTGGATGATTAACAAGTTGTGTTGCTTTG